>CAUJGC010000254.1 GCA_963169075.1 Myxococcota bacterium | reverse complement strand
GGCGCCGCGGGCGCCCGCGGGGAGCGGGTCGCGCAGCGCCGACGTGTCGGGGGCGCGCGCGCGCCGCGCGGGGGGTCGGGGCCCCCCCGCCACGGGGGGGACCGGGGGCGTTCGTCCGGCCGAGCAGGCCGGACGTTACGGCCCCGGGGGGGTCACCGCCGCCACGTCCACACCACCAGCAGCGCCCACGCCACCCAGGGCGCGCCCGCGCGACCCGGGGCCGCGCGGCAGCCCTCATCCGCGCTGCGCGGAGGCGGCCCGCCGCCTGCGTCCGACCCCACCCCCGCGTCCTCGCCGCCGCCCGCGTCGGGAGCGCCCGCGTCGGGCTCCGCCGCCGGGACGTCCGGGGCGTCCAGCCCGAAGAGGTCGTCGGGGTCGAGGAGGCCAGCCTCGGCGCCGTAGTGGAGCCAGTCCTGCTGGCAGGCTGCCCGCGCCACGGGATCGTCTGGGCAGCCCGGCCACGGCCCCACCAGCGCGTCCAGCGAGAACCAGGGGGTCAGCGCCGCGCCCTCCCCGGCGACGTCCACGCGCTCCAGCGCCCGGAGGCGGCAGGTCCAGGTGAAGCCCCCCGTGGCGCCCAGGCAGGTGAGGCGCTGCCCCTCCAACCCCGCGAGGTCACACGCGGGCGGCGCCGTCGGATCGGGCACCGGCTCGTTGTCCACCAGCGCGAAGAGGCCGCCGCAGAGCGGCGCAGGCCCATGCACCGAGCGCTCACCGCTCGCCAGCGTCTCCGCCGGGATCTCGCCGTCGCCCTCCAGCGGGGCGCGCAGCCAGGCTGCCCCGGCGTCGGTCACCGCCGCCAGGTGGAGCGCGCCGCCGTCCGGGCTCCAGGCCCGGACGCTGAGGCGCTGCGGGGCGTGCTCGGGGTCGATCGTCAGCGTGCGCTCCGCCCAGGGGCCCTCCCCCGACGCGGGCCCCGTCCAGAGCTGCGGGCTCGGGCGCGCCCCCACCAGCGCCGCCGCGTCGCCGCGCACCGCCAGGCTGTCCAGCCGCACCCCGGGCCAGGTCCGCAGCAGCGTCACCTCCCCCGGCGTCCACCCGTAGAGCCGCGCGCCGTCTCCCCCGGCGCCGTCGCCGCGCGCCAGGAGGAGCGCCCGCCCGGGGCCCGCCGCCGCCAGCGCCGTCACGTCGCTCGGCACCAGGCCGTCGGGCAGCGCCGCGTCCACGTTGCAGGCCCGATCCGAGGAGGCGTGGAGCGCCGAGGCCCCGACGACAAAGAGCGTCCCCGCCTCGTCCGCCGCCATGAGCGGCGTCTCCGCACCGCCCCAGAGCGAGGGGCAGCCGTAGCGATAGATCCCGCCCTGGCTGTGGATCGCCAGCCCGATGTTGGTCTGGATGAGCGTGGCCCGCTCCCCCTCCGCCGCCAGCACCCGCAAGGGCGCAGGCGCCGGGCCGTGGGCGCGGACCGGCGACGCCAGCGACGCCAGGAGCCCCAGCGCCGCCGCCGCGAGCCAGCGGCCCTCAGGCCCCCTCAAGCCCGCAGACATAGCAGCGCCCGTCCGGGCCCAGCGTCCCGACGCAGCTCCCGTCGGGGCAGAGGCGGCGCTCCTCCCAGGGATCCTCCGCGCCGCCCTCGCCTGCGACGGTCGCGCTCGGGAGCGCGGCGCCTTCGTCGCCCGCCGCGGCGTCCTCGTCGTCCGCCGCGGCGCCCTCCAGGCGCCGCGGCGCCTCCTCGCCTTCCAGGCCGCAGTAGGTGCAGCGCCCGTCCAGGCCCAGCGTCCCGACGCAGCTCCCGTCCAGGCAGGGGATACGTTCCAGCTCGTCCACGAGACTCCTCAGAAGCGGTGGAGGACCACGCCGTTGGCGGCGGGCTCCACCTGGCGGTTGTACTTGAAGTGGACGACGACCGACTGACCGCCGATCCCGAGGTGACGGGCGTAGAAGCCGAAGGCGCCCGCGTAGGCGCTCTCGTCCCCGGCCAGCGTCAGGATGTCCCAGCTCCCCGCCTCGTTGGCCCGCGCCAGGAGGAGGTCGTGGAAGGTGGCGTCCTGATAGGCGATCCGGACCTGGCCCGCGTCGTCGATCAAGATCGCCGCGTCCTGACCCACCAGGTTCGTCGAGAGGGCGCCCGCCTGGATGCGGACGCCGTCGTCCACCACCACGCTCGTCCCCGCGCTCAGGTTCAGGTAGCGCAGGTCGTCCTTCACCGCGTCCACATAGACGATGTGGACGTTGTCGCTGGCGTCCACCGCCAGATCACAGAACTGGCCCGCGTCGGTGGTGTCCTGGCCCTGCGCGTCGCGGCCGTCCAGGATCCGCGGCGCCGTCCAGGCCCCCGCCTCCTGGCGGATGAAGCGCAGATCCCCGCCCACCCGGTCGTAGTAGACGATCGCCGCGTCCCCGCTGGAGAAGCGCGCCACCCGCGCGTAGAGCCCCGCCGCCTCCGGCAGCTCCCGGAGCGCCGGCGGCGCCGGCGCCAGCGGCGCGCACCCGTCCTCAAAGCACCCCTCCCCTTCCCCGCAGGCGTCGTTGCACCGCCCCGCCGAGAGCGAGCGCGCGCAGGTGTTCGTGTCGGCGCGGCACTTCTCGGTGGTGCCGCACCCGCCGTCGCAGTAGAAGGCCGCAGGCTGCGTGTCCAGCTCCGTGATCGTCCAGGTGAAGCCCGCCGCGACGCTGCCCGCGGCCTGCGCCCAGCGCAGCCCCGACGTCGCCGCCGGGTCGGCGGCGTCCGCCTGCGCCCCCGGCGCCAGATACGCCACCGCCGGCAGGCCGTCCGACCCCAGGGAGAGATCCCCCCAGAGCCCCACGTCCCCGGTCGCGTCGATCACCTGGAACGTCCAGGTGAAGCCACCGGCGCCAGGCTGCCCGATCGCCAGCTTCAGATCCCGGTGCGTCTCGTCGCGGTAGGTCACCAGCAGCTCCCCCGCCGCCGTCGCCGCGATGGAGGTGAAGCGCCCCACGTCGTCGCCGCGATCCCGGATCCCGCCGCGCGGGCCGTCGATCTGACCCACCACCGGCGCCCCCGTCGGCACGCCGTCCACAAACCACCAGGTGATCGCGTCGTCCGCGCCCACCCGGCCCACCATCAGGTCGCCGTACGTCTCGTTGTAGGCGCTGACGTAGATCACCCCGCCCACCTCCACCGCGTCCAGATAGCGGCCGATGCTGCCCTCGGGCAGCGGCGGCAGCGCCTCGCAGGCGCAGGCCCCGGCCTCGGCCACCTGGCAGCTCTTCGGATCGCCCGTCGGCGGGGTCGTGATCACCGGCGCGAAGCCCGGATCGCAGGGGAAGCCCTCGCAAGGCGAGGCCAGGTCGCGGCACGTGTTGTCCTGCTGGCAGCAGAGCTGCATCTCGCCGCACCCCGCGCTGCACCACGCCTCGCAGGCGCAGGTGCCGCCGTCGCAGACCGCAGGCCGCGGCCCGCAGTTCAGCTCGCCGCACGCCGCGTCCGCCTCGCAGCTCACCGCCGCGCACACCACGTTCCCCTGGCGATCCTCCACGCACGCCTCACCGACCGGGCACTCCGCGCTGGAGGCGCACGCGATCTCCACGCAGAGCCCCTCCACGCACTGCCGCCCCCCCGTGCAGTCCTCCTCCAGCTCGCAGCTCCCATCCGCCACGCACGCCCCCCGGCGGCACACCTCGCCGCTCGGGCAGAACTCGGGGCAGGCCACCGTCTGCCCCGTCACCGGCGGCGCGTCGTCCTCGCACCCCGAGGCCAGGAACGCCCCCAGGAGCCCCAGGACCGCCAGCGCCTTCGCGCCAGCCTTCGGGGTCCCCCGACCCCTCCGACGACGCCAGAAGGCCACCCCAAGCCCCCCTGCGCCCATCAGGAGCAGCGCCAGGAGCGGACTCCCGCCGGAGCGCGGGCCCACCTGGGCGCAGTCGCAGCCGTCGCTGCTCCCGCTCTCCCGAGACACCCGCCCGTGCACCGCGAAGGTCGCCGTCTCCAGCGCCTCATGACCCGCCTCGTCCAGCACCTTCACCTCGATCTTCACCTGACGCTCCCCCGCCACACCCTCCGCCAGCGCGTCCAGATCGATGACGTCCCGCGCCTCCGGCGCGCTCCAGGCGCCGCCGTCCACGCGCACCGCGTAGCGCAGCGCCTCCGGGCGGCTCACCGCGTCCTCACCCCGCAGCAGCACCTGCGCCCCCTGACGCTCCAGCGCCAGCCGCGGCGGCTCCACGTCGATGATCACCGCCACCTCCGCCGGGGTCCGGTCCAGCGAGCCGACCTCGCCGCGACGCCGCGCCCGCACCTCCAGGCTGTGATGCCCCTGGAGCAGCAGGAGCGGCCCGTCCACCACCAGCAGCGGGTCCGCCTGGAACGGCGACCAGAGGCCCCCGTCCAGCCGCCAGCTGAACTCCGCCTCGCCTTCCACCGGCTGACCGCCGAAGAGCGCCTGCGCCTCGACCTCGACCCGGGGCCGCGACGCCCAGAGCGCCGCCAGGCGGTCCTCCTCCGAGAGCCCCTCCACCGGGCGCATCAGGCGCGCCTCCGGCAGGCGCACCTCCACGATCCGGGCCGCCGTCTCCAGCGGCGGCAGCGCGTCCAGGTTCATCCCCGGCGGCGCCGCCTCCAGGCGCAGGAAGAGCCCGAGCATCGTGTTGTTCTCGATCCCCGCGAAGGAGCCCTCGTCCACCACCAGGCGGAAGCCCTGGATCTCCGGCAGCTCGATGGGGCTGGAGAGCGAGTCGCCCAGGAGCGGCAGCGCCAGCGACACGATCGACGGGATCAGCTCCTGGAGGAGCGTCGGCGGCTCCGTCAGCAGCTCCGAGCTGCGCACGTCCAGCCGCGCGAACGCGTCGGTCAGATCCCCGATGACCGGGATGATCCCCTCCGGCGTCGCGTCCAGCCCAAGCGGCACCACCAGATCGGTGTTGAGCGTGAAGAGCCGCACATAGCGCTCGTTGAAGAACGCCAGGAAGTGCAGATCCAGGTTGCTCCAGCGCAGCGTCAGGAGCGGGTCCACGATGGCCCCGGTGTTCGGGTCCAGCGTCCCCGCGCCCACGTCGATGGTCGGCGGCTGCTGCGGCGCCAGCTGGATGATCATCGGGGAGTTGGCCCCGCCGGTCAGCTCGCGCAGGCTCGGCAGGAGCGTCGCGAACGTCCCCGTCGAGATGAAGTCCGAGGTCGAGGTCCCCACCGCCAGGCAGAGCCCGCCCGAGTTGAACACCCCCCAGAGCGCCTCGTCCAGGAAGTACTCATGCACGCCCAAGCCGAGGTGGAAGGGCTGGCCGTCCGGGCGCAGGTTCCCCTCCAGCACCGTCGAGCGCGGCGCCACGAGGTTGCTCGGCGGCGGCACCGTCGGCACGCACTCCGCCTTCTCCGCCCAGGTGCCGCCGCGCACCCCCAGGCTCATGCCCTGGTTGCGGGCGTCGGCGTAGCCGTGCGCCTTGATCTGATAGAGCAGCTCCGCCTCCAGCCCAGGCGAGACGCTGGCCACCAGCGCGCCGAAGTCCACCGCCCCCTCGATCCCCAGGATCAGCGGCGCGCAGCGCTCCTGCGCCGCGTTCCAGCACACGTTGTTCCCGTCCTGCTCCACGCAGGTGTCACCCTGGGCGCAGTCCGCCGCCGTGTCACACTTGCGGCAGAGGAAGTCCGACACCAGCGGGTCGATGAACCCGCCCAGCTGATCCTGGATCGTGCTGAAGAGGATGTCCTGGATGAAGGAGAGGTCCGCCAGGAAGTCCACGCCCTCGCAGACGATGAAGTCCTCGATGTCGCGGCCATCGATCTCGATGTCCAGGGCGTTGAAGTCGATCTCGACCTCCTCGCTGGCCAGCGCCAGCGCGACGTCGCGGGTGCTCGGGTCCACCGTGAAGGCCACCCGGAGCTTGACCGGGAGGCCCGCGTCGTTCTGCGTGCCCAGCCGGACGATGCACTCGCTGGCGAACCCGAAGAGGTCCACCTCGATGAAGTCCTCCGCCTGGAAGAGCCCGCCGATGACGATGGTGACCTCCAGCGTCCCCGGGTCCACCGCCGCGATGCGGACATCGTCGATCGTGATCCCCAGATCGCACCCTGTGCCGCTGCCGTCGCTGCACTGGCGCTCGTAGCAGAGATCCGGGCCGCTGCTCTCCGGGACGCAGAAGTCCAGCCCCCCGCCCGCGAACTCGCTGATCAGCGGGTCGATGTTGGACTCCAGGAAGTCGAGGCCGGGGCGGCTCAGGCGCACCTGCACCCCGTTCTCCACCGCCGGCGCGTTCGCCGGGTACGGGGTCGTGGTGCCACACCCGGCGCAGCCGCTGCTCCCTGCGCTGTCGCACGCAAAGAGGGCCAGCACCCCCAGGATCATCCAACCTCTGCGCTGAAGGGTGCGCCCCAGCGGCTCCGTCGCCTGCGATCTGGTCATCATCGATCTATCCTCTCCCATGTCCCGCCACGCGGGGGCGCCGTCCAAAGCGAAGACGCATCCATGACCGGACATCATAGCGGGAGAGCGCCCCCGCTCCAATGCAAATCGACACCGCGTGACGCTCGCGGGGAGCGCGGCGGTGCGTCGGGCTACGAGGTCGGGGGAGCGCCGCTCTTGCGGCTGGGGGCGGCGGCGGCGCGGGCTTCCTGGAGGATCGGGGGGTCGGTGCGCTCCAGGAAGGCGAGGTAGTCTTCGGGCTCCAGGCTGGAGCGGAGCTCTCCGGCGAGGATCGCCTCGGTGAGGTGCTGCATGAGGTCCCCGAGGAGGGGGCCGCGGGGGAGCGCGAGGCGGTCGACGAGGAGCTGCCCGAGGCCCTTGGGGAGCCGGGGGACCAGCTCGTCGCGGGCGTCGAGGTCGCGGATGCGCTCGCGGAGGAGGTGGAGATCGTCGAGGGAGGCGACGCCCGGGGCGGGGCCGGTGGCGCGGAGGCAGGCGCCGAGGGCGATGACCTCGGCGTGGTGGCCCTGGAGGTCGCGGTAGAGGCGGCGGACGTCGGCGTCGGTCCAGGCGGGGGTGAAGTCGAGGGCGGCGCGCTGGTGGAGGACGAGGAACTCGACGGCCTCGGCGGTCTTGGCGTCCATGTGGAAGCGTCGGGCGAGGCCGCGGGCCAGCTCGGCGGCCATGAGGTGGTGGCGGTCGAAGGTGGGCGCGGAGGAGGCGGCGGGGAGGGGGTGGGGGGTGAGCCCGGCGCAGGCGGCGCCGTCGGGGTAGGGCTCGCCGTGGAGGGCGCGGACCCAGGGGAGGCCGGTGAGGGCCATGAGGGCGGCCCAGGAGACGGCGCGATCCTTCCCCGCGGCCTCGACCAGGGCGAGGGTGCGCCGCCAGGGGTCTTCGGGGGCGGGGCCGCGCTGGTGGAGGTCGGAGAGGGCGACGACCTCGGGGAGGATGAGGTTGAGGACGCGGACGCGGCGGAGGAAGGTGAGGGCGTCGGCGGCGTGGGGAGCGACGAGGAGCTTGTTCATCTCCTGGAGCCAGCGCTCGCGGCTGATGTCGAGGAGGTGGGTGGCGCACTCCCAGGCGGCGCGCTCCAGGGCGTCGTCGGGGGTGAAGCCGAGCTTGGCGATGAAGCGCCCGATGCGGAGGATGCGGAGGGGGTCTTCGGCCAGCGTCTCCAGGGGGTCCCCGACGATGCGGAGGACGCGGCGGTCGAGATCCCCGAGGCCGTCGTAGGGATCGACGAAGGCGCCAGCGGCGTCGATGGCGATGGAGTTGATGGAGAAGTCGCGGCGCTTGAGGTCCTGGGCGATGTGATCCCCGAAGGAGACGACGGGGTGGCGGGAGCCGCGGCGGTAGGTCTCGGCGGAGCGGTAGGTGGTGATCTGGACGTCCTTGGGGAAGCCTGCGTCGCGGGGGCCGGTGAGGACGGCGCCGACGGTGCCAAACTCGATGCCCATCTCGTAGGTGCGATAGCGGTGCTTCTTGAGGATCGCCAGCGTCTCGGGGGGGCGGGCGTCGGTGGTGAAGTCGAGGTCGTCGAGGTGCTGCTCGACGGCGCCCAGGGCGAGGTCACGGACGGCCCCTCCGACCAGGTGGAGCTGCTTGCCTTCGGCAGCGAAGGCGGCGAAGAGGCCCTGGATGGAGGGACCGAAGGTGACCTGTCGCATCATTGCACCCAGTGGAGCCACGCGTGGTGGTCGGGGGAGGAGCCCTTGACGATGTCGAAGTAGCGCGCCTGGAGGGCGCGGGTGATGGGGCCGGCGGTGCCGGCGCCGATGGTCCGGTCGTCGATCTCGCGGACGGGGGTGATCTCGGCGGCGGTGCCGGTGAAGAAGACCTCGTCCGCGATGTAGAGATCGTCGCGGGTGAAGCGGGTCTCGATCACCTCGTGGCCCAGCTCCCGCAGGAGGGTGATGCAGGAGTCGCGGGTGATCCCGGCGAGGATGGAGGCGCCGAGGGGGGTGGTGAAGACCTTGCCGTCGCGGACGACGAAGATGTTCTCGCCGCTGGCCTCGGTGACGAAGCCCATGTTGTCGAGGAGGATGGCCTCCTGGTAGCCGGCCTTGGCGACCTCGCGCTTGGCGAGGATGCTGTTGGTGTACTGGCCGACGAGCTTGCCGCGGGCCATGCCGGCGTTGACGGAGGGGCGGGTGAAGCTGGAGACCTTGGCGCGGATGCCGTTCTTGAGGCCCTCGTCCCCGAGGTAGGAGCCCCACTCCCAGGCGACGATGGTCGTGTGGATGGGGTTGTCGATGGCGTAGAGGCCCATGGCGCCGTCCCCGACGAAGACGAGGGGGCGGAGGTAGCAGGAGGTGAGCTTGTTCTCGCGCACGGTGTCCACGCAGGCCTGGACCAGGGTCTCCTGGTCGAAGGGGCAGTGGATGGTGACGATGTGGCAGGACTCCAGCAGGCGCCGGATGTGGGTGTCGAGGCGGAAGATGGCCGAGCGCCCATCGGCGCGCTGGTAGCAGCGGATGCCTTCGAAGGCTCCCAGGCCGTAGTGGAGGGTGTGGGTGAGGACGTGGACCTGGGCTTGATCCCAGGGGATCAGCTCGCCGTCCATCCAGATGTATTGAGACTTCTTAACGTTCGCCATCTTCTCGTGCTCGCTGAGGGTTCGAACCGGGCGCGCGAAGGGTGTTCGCGGCGCGCTCAGGGGGCCACATATCAGATGGAGGGGAGCGTAACAAGGGCCGCTCGGCAACCCCCCCGGCTGCGTAACCTCCTGTTCGCTGCGCTCTCAGGAGGAACGCAGCCGGTCCCCCCCGTGACGGGGGGACACCGCCGCTGGGGACGGGTGGGGAGCGGGTGGCGAGCGCAGGCGAGCGAGGATCATGGCGGTGCTCCCCCGTCACGGGGGGAGCCGGCGCCGTTCCGCCGCACGAGCGCAGCGAGGGCGGCGGTTACGGCGCCGAGGGGGTCAGCGGGCTACTTGTTGCCGACGGTGAGGGCGTAGTGGGCGCCGTCGGGGGTGCCGTCGGAGAGGATGATCTGGGCGAGGTAGGTCCCGGTGTAGGTGGGGACCATGGTGATGACGCCGGCCTTGTCGCGGGTGGTGTCGTAGGCGACGCGCTGCCCGGAGTCATCGTAGATGACCAGATCGATGTCGTAGGCGTCGTTGCAGCCCGAGGCGACGAAGGCGTACTTGACGCCCTGGTAGAGGGTGAGGCGGCGGAGGCCGTAGGTGCGGTAGCCGATGAAGCCGACGGCGGCGGAGTTGAAGTAGTAGCCGTTGTTGACGAGGACGTTGGCGCTGTTGCGGATGGCGCGGCGGGCCTCGTAGGTGGTGGCGTGGGCCTGCTGGATGGGCAGGAGGGTCAGAAAGAGCGTGGCGCCGAGGACGGCGGCAGCAGCGACGGTGCGGGAACGCATGGTGTATGCTCCTCCGGGTGTCATGGAGAGGGTGTGTGTGTGGCCTGGACGCAGGGCGCGGGTCTACTTGAGGACGTCCTCTTTGACGCCGGAGGCGAGGTCGAGGATCTTCTTGACGTCTTTCTTGGAGACGGGCTTGCCCTTCTCCACGGTCATGAGCTTCTCCAGCTCGTCGAGCTGGGAGATGACCTTCTTGGCGTACTTGTCGCTCTTCTTGGTGACGGAGCCGGCCTCGCGGACGTCCTTGATGAGCTGGTGCTGGCGGAGGATGACGGCGGCCTTCTCATCGTAGTCGGCGTCGAGGGCCTTGGTGATGATGAGGGTGCCCTCCAGGTAGGCGCCGAGGCTGAGGAGGTAGGCGAGGTCGGGGCGCTTCATCTCTTCGACGAGCTGGTCGGCCATCTTGCCGCGCAGCTCGGCGAGGGACTCGCGCAGCTCGGCCCACTTCTTGTCTTTGAGGTGTCCGCGGACCTCATCGGCGTCCTTCTTGTCGATCTTGATCTTGAGGCCCTTGGCGACCTTGATCATCTTGTCCAGCTCGGCCTCGGCGGCCTGGGTGTCCTTGGCGTGGACGTGGACGAAGAAGTCGGCGAGCATCATGCCGGCGACGAGGGCGCCCTGGGACTCATCGCCGTACTCGGTGCCCTCGATGGGGGTGACGATGTCCTTCCACTTGGGCTTGCCGAGGGCGTCGAGGGCGACGAAGGCTTCGTCCGGGGAGGGGATGACGGTCTCGACCTTCTCACCGGACTTGCTCTCCAGCGAGGCGACCTCGATCTTCTCGGGGACGTCTTCTTTGCCGCCCTTGCAGGCGGCGGTGGAGAGGAGGGCGAGGGCGAGGGGCAGGATGAGGAGGGATCGGGTCAAACGCATGGCGGGGGGACCTCCGAGCGTGGGTTGAGAGGATCAAGGTCTTCGCGGGGTCGCGTCCGAGGCTTCAGCGCCAGCGAGGTGTGTGCACAGGTGCGTGTACCCCGTTCCAACGGTACGCTCCACCATACGGACAGGGCGCGGGGGCTGTCAAGCGAGGCAGATTGCAAACAACTTGCAAAAACAAGGAGCTGGACGCACGCAGGAGCTTGCGCGAGGCGACGCGCTGTGGAATCCTGAGGGCGTCCGTGCCCAGGAGCCACGTCGAGCCAGGAGGGGCGATGCGCAAGCTCTACAAGCCACACTACCGGGGCCCCGGCGACGGGTTGCTCTTCCACTTCTTCTTCGGCTTCCAGGAGATGGGCGAGGAGGATCGCCGCCTGGTGGCCGAGGAGCTGCCGCTGGTGATGGATGACATCGCCGGGCTGATCCGCCTGGGCTACACGGTGGTCCTGGACACGGAGGCGACCGGGATCAAGCTCCGCCAGGCGCTCTACGGCGAGGTGCCGGACGTGGACGGGCTGCGGACGGTGGGGGTCTTCTGGAGCTCGCAGGGCTTCGAGGACGGGGCGCTGGGGACGTGGGACGGGGCGCGCCTGAGCCCGATCCACCTCCAGCCCGAGCGGATGGATCGCCTGCTGCGGGTGCTGATCCTGGCCTGCTCCTGGGCCTCGACCCAGACGCCCCAGTGGCAGCGGGCCTGCGGGCCGGGCTGCCGGGTCTTCGCCTGGGACGGGCACCTGGATCGGGGCACCCGGATGCGCTTCCTCGACGCGGCCCAGGCGACCGGGTGGGGCCTGAGCGCGCTCCTGCATAACCTCGTCGCGCCGCCGCCTGCGGCGGCGCCGCCGCCGCCCTCCCCTGCGCCCGCCGCGCCCCTCCCCGCCGACGAGGAGGACGAGGACGCCATCATGACCAGCGCCGCGCCCTTCCAGGCCCCGCGCCGACGCCAGGAGGAGGTCATCACCGAGCACCTGCCCCGCGTCCGCGACGACGCCCGGACCCAGGTCTTCCAGGCGGTCAGCGCCGCCCCGGCGCCCCTGGATGCGGACCCGCTGGACGACGCCCGGACCCGCGTCCTCCCCGCCGTCCGCGGCCCCCTCAACCCCGAGCCCGCGCCCGCCCCCCAGCCCGCCCCCCAGCCCGCCCCCCAGCCTGCGCTGACGCCGACGCCGACGCCCAGCGTCGGGCCGCGCCTGGCGGCGGCAGGCGCGCCGCGCACCGGCTTCTCCGAGCGCTTCGACGGCGCCCCCCCCGACGCCCCCAGCGAGCGGCCCGCCGAGCCGCCCGCCTCCTCGCCGCCCAGCGGCGGCGAGGCGCTGGCGGTGGTGGAGGACCCCAGGAAGCCGGTGGACCCGGTAGGGAACCTCGCCAACTCCGTCTTCCAGGCCTTCAGCGGCGGCCGCTCGCTGGATCAGGTGGTGGGCGAGCAGCTCAAGAAGCACAAGGTCCTGGGCGGCGTCGCCTCGACGGTGCTGCCCGGCCTGGTCAGCTTCGCGGGCAAGCAGGCGGCGAGCCGGGTCCAGAACACCAGCGCCCAGAAGGTCATCCAGTCCGCCGCCGACGCCGCCCAGAAGATCCTCACCCCCGAGGAGGAGCGCGCCCAGGCCATGGTCGCCGCCATGCAGGCCCCCTCCACCGCCGAGGGCGCCGAGGACCCCGATGAGGCCCCCCCCAAGACCCCCAAGGACGTCGAGCAGCGCCTCCGCCGGGTCGCCGCCGACTTCGGCGGCGCCTGCACCTGGCAGGGGGCGGTGCTCCAGATCGCCGTCCCTCTCCAGGACGGGCGCAGCCACACCGTCCACGCCCGCCTCATCCCGGACGGCGAGGCCGCTGTCCTCAGCCTCTACTCCCACGTGGGGGTCATCGCCGCCGAGGTGGATCTCCGCGCAGGGCTGCGCCTCACGGCCCAGACCTACTTCGCCCGCGTCTCCCTCGTCGCGGGCGACGCCGGCGACGCCATCCTCTGCCAGTCCACCCTCCCTCGCCTCGCCCTCACCCGCAGCGTCCTCCGGGTCGCGGTCGAGGAGCTGGCCTCCGTCGCAGACGGCCTGGAGGCCTGGCTTTTCGGGCACGACGTGTATTGAGGTGGCGAGGCGTACGCCGCGCAGCTCCAAGACATAAACAGCCCCTCAGCGCAGCGGCGCAGGTCAGGTGACCTGCGCCGCTGCGCTGAGGGGCTGCCGCTGGCGGCCAGGGGTCAGCGCCCCTGGCCTACACACCTTGAGGCTCAGAGCATCTCGACCTTGCCCTGGGTGCGCAGCTCGGTGAGGAGCTTCTCGCGGGCGTCGCGGAACTTGCGGGCCTCGATGCGGCCCTTGAGCTGGTCCTTGACCTGATCGAGGGGCTGGACGCCCGCGGGCTCCTTCTTGGTGACCTTGATGATGTGGTAGCCGAACTTGGTCTTGACGGGCTTGGTGATCTCCCCGACCTTGGCGGCGAAGGCGGCGTCCTCGAACTCCTTGACCATGCGGCCGCGCTCGAAGGTGCCGAGGCTGCCGCCCTGGGGCGCGGAGGGGCCCTCGGACTTCGTCTTGGCCAGCTCCGCGAAGTCGGTGCCCTTCTTGATGGCGAGCTTGTAGAGCTCGTCGGCCATCTTCTTGGCCTCGGCGTCGGTGTGGCCGCCCGCCGGGGGGGCGCCGTTGGTGCTGGGGGGGGCGCCTGCGGGGTCCTCACCGACCTTGATCAGGATGTGGGAGGCCTCGACGCGCTCCTGGAGGGTGAACTTGTCCTTGTTGGCCTCGTACTCGGCCTTGATCTCGTCGTCGGTGACGTCGAGGCCCTTGTCCTTGTTGAGGAACTTCTGCAAGGCGAGGCGGGAGCCGATGTCGGTGCGGAGGCGCTCCATGGTGATGCCGGAGCGCTTGAGGAACTCGTCGAACTGGGCCTGCCCGCCGGGCATGCGCTGCTTCTGGGTCTCCAGCTCGGCGTCGATCTCGGCGTCGGTGACGGTGATGCTGTCGGTCTTGAGCTTCTGGCTGATCAGCTCCTCCTCGACGAGGCGGCCGACGATCTTCTCCTCGAACTTCTTGAGCTGCTCGGGGGGCATGGCGCCGCCGAACATGGCGAAGCGCTTCTTGAGGTCCTCCAGCTCGGCGTTGAGCTTCTCGCGGGGGATCTCGACGCCGTTGACGCGGGCGACCGGGCCGGTGGGGGCCGGGGCGGCGTTGGTGGCCGCGGCGGTCGTGTCGTTGTTGGTGCCGTTGTTGGTCATGGCGCCGGTGGTGCCCGTGGTGGCGCCGGTGGTGCCGGTGGTGGCGTTGTTGGTGCCGGTGGTGGCGTTGTTGGTGCTCTCGTTGGAGGCGGGGGGCTTGGGGCCCTGGGGCTGGCAGGCCGGCGCGAGGGACGCGGCGGAGGTGATGGCGAGCGCAGCGCCGAGGAGGCGGAGTTGCTTCTTCATGATGTAGAGAGGCTCCTGGTGGAGAGGGTGAGCTGTCAAGATCAGGACCGTCGGCGGTCGTCTATCGGCGCGCGGCGGGCACAGCGGGCAAGTGCATAGGCCAGCGCGCCGTTCTTGTCAAATCGCGCCGCTTGACGCTTGGGAGCGCGGTGCCCATCCTGGGCATCGCCGCCGGGGCTTGGACCTCGGTGCGGCGCCAAGGCGGACAGCGGCGGAGGAGATCCATGCAGCGGAGGCAACGGGGCGCGCTGGGGCGCTGGGGGCAGGTGGTGGCGGTGGTGTGGGCGCTGGCGGGCTGCGCAGGGGGCGGCGCGGTGAAGGAGGCGGCGCCGGTGGCGTCGCACGGCCCGTCGGAGGCGCCGCACGCAGGTCCGGCCTCCCAGGCGGCGGGCTACCCGGAGGTGACGCTGGACGTGGCGACGCGGCAGGCGGCCTGGGGTCAGGCGGCGCCCGCGGAGCGCGAGGCGCGGCTCCGCCAGGACGCGTCCTGGCTGGCCGACGACGCGCGGGAGGGTCGCGGCGTGGGCAGCGCGGGGCTGGAGGCGTCGGCGCGCTACATCGCGGACGCCTTCGCGGCGGCGGGGCTGGAGCCTGCCGGAGAGGGCGGGTCGTGGTTCCAGCCCTTCCAGGTGCTGGTGGGGACAGCGCTGGGGCCCGCAGGATCGCAGCAGCTGGAGGCGGAGGGGGCGTCGCTGGCGGTGGGGGAGGCGTGGCGGCCCTTCGCCTTCAGCGAGTCGGGGAGCGTGAGCGCGCCGGTGGTCTTCGCGGGGTATGGGATCAGCGCGCCGGAGCTGGGGTACGACGACTACGCGGGGGTGGACGTGAAGGGGAAGGTGGTGGTGGTGCTGCGCCACGAGCCGCAGCGCCGCGATCCCCACAGCCTCTTCAACGGAGATCAGCCGAGCCGCTACTCGGACCTGCGCTACAAGGCCCACGCGGCGCGCAACCACGGGGCGTCAGCGCTGATCGTCATCAACGATCCCCAGAGCTACGGGGCGCCGAAGGACGACGACCCCGACGCGCTCTACCGCTTCCAGGGGGGGGCCGGTGCGGGGCTCCTGGCGGCGCATGTGACGTGGGCGGGCGGCGGCGCCTGGGCGAAGGAGCGGCTGGGCCTGGATCTGGCCGCGCTCCAGGCCCAGATCGACGCCGAGCTGAAGCCTCGGAGCCAGGAGGTGGGGCGGAGCCTGACGCTGCGCGCGGCGGTGGAGCGTCGGGAGGCGGAGGTGCGCAACGTCGTCGGCGTCCTGCGGCCCCCGGGAGACGGCGCGCTGGAGGAGGCGGTGGTGATCGGCGCCCACTACGATCACCTGGGGATGGGCGGCGAGGACAGCTTGAGGCCGGACGTGCGTGCGGTGCACAACGGGGCGGATGACAACGCGTCGGGGACGGCGGCGCTGCTGGAGCTGGCGCGGGGGCTTGGGGCCGCCCGCGGCGGGCTGCGCCGCCCGGTCTACTTCGTGGCCTTCACGGCGGAGGAGATCGGGGTGCGGGGGTCGCAGTGGTTCGTGGAGCACCCGCCGGTGCCGACGCAGCGCTTCGCGGCGATGGTGAACATGGACATGGTGGGGCGGCTGCGGGAGGGGACGCTCCACGTCAGCGGGGTGGGCACGGCGGAGGAGTTCGGCACCTTGAGCCGAGAGGCGGCGGAGGGGCTCGGGCTCCGCGTCGTCCAGGGTCGGGACGGCTATGGCCCGAGCGACCACGCGCCCTTCTACGCCCAGCAGGTCCCGGTGCTCTTCCTCTTCACGGGGCCTCACGAGCAGTACCACACGCCGGAGGACGACGCGGCGCTCTTGAACACGGCGGGGCTGGTGACGGTGGTGGGGTATGCGGAGCGGCTGCTGCGCTACCTGGCGGCGGCGCCGTCGCGCCCGACCTACACCCAGGCGGACGCGCGGGTGGTGGTGTGCGCGGGGGACAGCGGCGGGAGGGGGCAGAGCGGGTATGGGCCGGGGCTGGGCACGGTGCCGAGCTTCGGGGACACGGGGGGAGGCGGGGTGAAGCTCCAGGGGGTGCGCGCGGGCTCTCCGGCGGAGGCTGCGGGGCTCCAGGGCGGCGACATCATCATTGAATTCGACTCAAAAACAATCAAAGATCTATACGATTTGACCTATGCGCTCCGCGAGCGCAAGCCCGGCGACGTGGTGAAGATCGTCGTGATGCGCGGCGAGGCGCGGGTGGAGGCCCAGGCGACGCTGGCGAAGCGGCCATGAGGGGGGCCCGCAAGGCGAGGCGGTGGACGGCGCTGGGGGCGTGCGGGTGGGCGGCGCTGCTCGCCGCGGAGGCCGTCGCCCAGCCGACCTTCTACGATCCCATCGCGGAGGCCGAGGCCAAAGACCCCACCCGGCCCCGCTTCGCGCCGCCGGAGGCGTCGCCCGGGCCGTCCGGGGTCCAGCCGACCCTCCCGGCGGCGACGCCCGACGCGGTGCGGTCCTGGCTCTACAAGGAGCGCGGCGTCCTGGCGGTGCAGGTGGAGGTCCGGGAGGTGGCGCTGGATCTGGACCCCGACGCGGAGGTCCTGGCCTCGGTGACCTTCCCCGTGCCCGAAGGGCGGAGCCCGCGGTGGATCTTCCTGCTGGATCGACGCGGCGAGGCCTGGGAGGTGGCGCGGGCGTGGGATGGACAGGAGGTGACCGCGACGGCGGAGGTGATCGCTCACGGGCGCGGCCAGCGCGCCGCCCTCCAGGTCCGCCTGGAGGGGGGGGCGCGGGAGGAGGTGGAGGTCGTGCAGCTCCTCCCGGGCGGGGCGCTCCGGGTGCTT
>CAUJGC010000253.1 GCA_963169075.1 Myxococcota bacterium | reverse complement strand
CTCACCGCTCTACGCCAAGGAGAGCGCCATGCTCATCTCCGAGATCCTCACACCCGACGTCATCCAAGCCCACAACGCACGCAGGGAGCGAGAGCGAGAAGCCATCCGAATGCACGCCATGGAGCAGGGCCTGGAGCAGGGTCTGGAGCAGGGAGAGCTGCGGGTGCTCGACCGCCTCTGCCAGCACACCTTGAAGCGCCCGCTCTCCGAGCAGGAGCGGGAGGGGCTCGCGCGGCGCCTCCGCGCGGAGGGGCTGGAGGCCACGACAGACGCGCTCACCGCATGCAGCGCGGAGGAGCTGGAGAGGTGGCTTGAAGGTGGCCCCTCGGGGCCGTAACCTCCGGTCGAACAGCCGATCATGGGGCTGGCTGGGGAGCTTCCTCTGCTCCGAGACGGCATCGAGCTGGATAGAAGCTTTGGGTAAGGGCGCGATGCCTCCGGCGGCCAGGGGTCGCGACCCCTGGACCCCGTTGATACATACTCGACGTGAGGGGCTGGATGCTCTAGTCTCGCTGTAGACGTGACGCGCGCGAGCGCTCCCTGACGTTGGATACGCCGATGACACCGACCTCTCTCCGCCCTGCCCTGCTCGCCCTGCTCGCCCTGTTGGCCCTCAGCACCTGGGGCTGCACCGCCGATGAGGCGGCGCTGGGGACAGGCCGCACGACCAACCCGGACACGGGCGTCACGCCTGACGCGGGCGAGCCCGACGCCGACGAAACCGACGCGGATGAGCCCGACGCCGCCGAGCCTGACGACGACGCCAGCGGCGGCGACCGCCCCTGCGAGGAGACCTCGGAGTGCCCAAGCGACGCCTTCTGCGTCTTCCACCGGGGCGAGACGCCGCCGCTCTACTGCGACAGCGCGGCGGGCGCGGGCGGCGGCGGCGCGTCGTGCAGCGCCGACGCGGAGTGTCGCTCGGGGCTCTGCCTGGAGGGGCGCTGCGCCGAGCCCTGCGGCGGTGACAGCGCGTGCCCCGACGGGCAGCGCTGCGAGGACACCGACGTCGGCGGCGGCGTCGTCATCGGTGTATGCTCCCCCGACACCTGCGCCTCGCCGGACGGCTGCGAGGGCGGCGAGGTGTGCTGGGCGACCCGCGGCGCGGAGTCGCTGGAGTTCACCTGCCAGACCTCGGGGAACCCCAACGGCGGGGCGCTGGGCGAGCGCTGCGCCCAGGACGCCGAGTGCCTGGGCAACCTCTGCGAGTCGGGCCGCTGCGCCGGCCCCTGCGCGGCGGCGGCGGAGTGCATCGGCGCGGTGCCGCTGGGCTGCGAGGTCCAGGAGGTCGCGGTGGGGAGCGGCGCGGTGGAGGCGTCGATCTGCGTCGGCCCGGACGCCTGCGACCGGGACAGCGCGTGCGACGCGTCGTCGATCTGCTTTGTCCAGCGCGGCCAGCGCACCCTGGAGACGTTCTGCGCGGCGGGGAACGAGGCGCCAGGGCGGCGCCCTCCCCTCCTCTGCGACGCGGACGCGGAGTGCCTGCACGGCCTCTGCCTCAACGGCCAGTGCGCGTCGCCCTGCGTGGAGTCGGCCGACTGCGAGGGCGGGCTGGCCTGCGCCTCGCGGGTGGTGACGCTGCCCGGCGGGAACGCCTCCGTTCAGGTCTGCGTCCTCCCGCCTGAGGAGACGTGCCAGCGCGACGGGGAGTGCCGCGGCGGCGAGGTGTGCGCCGCGATCCGGCGCGGCGACCGCGTGGACTTCGCATGCGGGGACGGGAACCCCGGCGGCGGCGACTCCGGCGCGGGGTGCAGCGCCGACGCCGAGTGCCTCCACAACCTCTGCCTGGACGGAGCCTGCGCCGAGCCCTGCGCGCTGGACAACGACTGCACCGACCAGCTCTGCGGCGCCCAGCGCGCCGACACCGAGCAGGGCGCGGTGAACGTGCAGGTGTGCACGGCCCCCGAGCCCTGCCAGGCGGCCCGCCAGTGCGACGCCGACCAGACCTGCTACGTCCGCGACGTGGGCGCGCAGGCCGTCGAGACGGTCTGCCTGGCCCCCAACAGCGGCGGCCGCACCCCGGGGATGGCCTGCGCGCAGGACAGCCAGTGCGCCTCCAACCTCTGCCTCACCGAGTGGGTCCGCACGGCCTGCTCGGCCCCCTGCGAGGTGAACGCCGACTGCCCAGCCGGGTGGAGCTGCCTCTCGCGGGAGGTCCGCGGCAGCGCCGAGTCCGCCCTCAACGTCTGCGTCCCCCCGCCGCCCACGCCGTGCCAGAGCAACACCGACTGCGCGGGGCTCCATGTGTGCTCGGTGGTGGTCAACCGGGCAGGTGACGGCCTGGACAGCGTGTGCGTGGACCCCGCAGGGCCCGGCACCCCGGGCGCGAGCTGCAGCGCCGACGCCCAGTGCCGCGCCGGGATCTGCCTCAACGGGGCGTGCTCGGGGCTCTGCCGCGACGCCGCCGTGTGCGGCCTGGGTCAGCTCTGCCTTGAGGGCGAGGTGACCCGCGGCGGCCTGAGCGACACCTTCAACCTCTGCACGACGCTCCCCGACGAGGCCTGCGGCGCGACGCGGGAGTGCAGCGACGGGGTGCGGGTCTGCGGCGATCTGCGCTCGCGCGCCAATGAGCCCACCCAGCCCTACTGCATCCAGCCCCAGGCGGGCGGCGATCCCATCGGGACCGCCTGCACCGGCGCGCGCTCGCCCAACAGCCAGTGCTACGACCGCATCTGCCTGACCAACGCCACCAACGCCTGCACCACGACCTGCCTCGACGCTCAGGACTGCGTGGACGCCGGCGCGCCTGCGGGCTACGTCTGCACCGACTTCAGCATCAACGCCAGCACCGTGCGGATGTGCGCGGAGGGCTGCGGTAACGACGCGGGCTGCGGGCGCGCCGATCACCTCTGCGGCCTCTCCCGCAACGTCACCGACGACCGCTTCGAGTTCATCTGCCGCATCCCCCTGGGGACCGACCCCATCGGCACCCCCTGCCCCGAGGACGGCGACTTCGACTGCGACCACGGCATCTGCCTGATCCGCAGCCAGAACGGCGCCGAGGTCGAGCGCGTCTGCACCCAGCCCTGCGAGGCCGACACCGACTGCCCGAGCGGCTGGGTCTGCGACGACGCCAACATCGCGACGCCGCGCACAGGCGCCTCCCAGGGGCTCCGCGTCTGCACCCGCGAGTGAGGGGCGCCCCCGGCAACCCCCCCGGGGCCGTAACGCCGGGCAAAGCCCGGCGAACGGCCCCGGCCCCCCCCGTGACGGGGGGGCACCGACCACGCTGCGCTCGCCATGTGCTCGCTGCGCTCGCCCCCACCCCCCCCAGCGACCCGTCGGTGTCCCCCCGTCACGGGGGGGACCGGCTGCGTTCGTCGGGCCGGGCTTTGCCCGAGCCCGACGTTACGCAGCCGGGGGGGTTGCCGTCACGGGGCCGGGGGGGTCACAGGGCGCAGAGTCCTCGGCGCATCCTGTTGAGCTCATCGCGGGCGCGGGACTCCTGTTCGAGGAGCTGGGCGATGCGGACGCGGAGGGGGGCGTCCTGGGTGCGGGCCTGGAGGTCGTTGAGGCTCTGGACGCGGCGGGTGTTGATCTGGAGGAGCTTGTCGAGGGCGGTGCAGGCGGCGGGGTGGTCGCCTTCTCCGAGGGCGCGGGAGGTGCGGAGCAGCTCGGGGGCGCCGCGGAGGATCTCCAGCCAGGTGAGGCGTTCGAGGTCGTGGGTGGAGGCGACCTGGGGCGGCGTGAGGGCGCGCTGGCAGGGGGCGGCGGCGTCTTCGAGGAGCTGGATGAGGCGGAGGTGCTGGGCGTCCTCGGCTTGTTCGAGGTCGAAGGCGGCGAAGGCGACGACGAGCTGATAGCAGGCGTCGAGGGTCATGGTGGGGGTGACGGCGAGGTCGTCGATCTGGATGAAGCGGGTGGGGTCGAAGGCGCCGTCTTTGCAGCCGCGGAGGGCGAAGGGTTCGAGGGCGTCGAGCTGCTGGCTCATGGCGTCGTGGGCTTGTTCGAGGGTGGCGCGCTCGGTGTCGGTGAGCCTGCCGTGGTCGCCGTCGAGGGCCTGGGCGGTGAGGTCGCGGGTGCGCCGCATCCTGGCGAGGGCGTCGTCGGCGTCGGGGCAGACGCCGGAGGTGTCGCCCTGGGCCTCGCGGACGGCCATGCGGAAGGTGAAGGCCTGGACGAGCATGAGGTCGGGGAAGACCTGGGCGATGACGGCGGCGCCGGGGGTCTGGGCGGCCTTCAGGAAGGTGGCGCGGCAGCCCTCGGCCTCCTGGGCGGCCTCCTGGGCGGCGATGCGGAGGAGGTCGGGGGTGGCAGCGCCGGGGGCGAGGGTGTTGAGGGTCTGGAAGAGCTCTTCGCAGCGCTGGAGGGCGGGCTGGGGCGCGGGGTCGGGCGCGGGCTGGGGCGCGGGGTCGGGTGGGGGGGCGGGCTGTGGCTGGGGGGCGCTGGCGCAGGCCGCGAGGAGGAGGGCGGGGAGGAGGGCGGCCAGGGTGCGGGATGGGGGCATGGTGGGGCTCAGACGCGTGCGAGCTGGGCGAGCATGAGGCTGCGCATGAGGGTCTGCGTGGCGGTCATGACGTGGCCGAAGCGCTTGATGACGGACATGGCGAGGGTGAGGCTGACCTCGGGGTACTGGGCGCGCATGGCGTTGAAGGAGCGGGTGTTGAGCTCGTAGAGGGCGACCTCGTTGGTGGCGCGGACGGTGAGCATGCGGGGGCTTTGGAGGAGGATGGAGAGCTCACCGAAGCTCTCGGTGGGCCCGAGCCAGCCGACGAGGCGGGCGTTCTGGCTGTCGTCGTTGACGAGCAGCTCCAGGCGCCCCTGGCCGACGATGAAGAGGGAGTCGCCGCTCTCGCCCTCGAAGTAGAGGACGTCGCCGCGCTGTCCGGTGCGGAGGTCGAGGAAGTTGGTGAGGATGAGCAGCTCCTCGGTGCCGAAGTCTTCAAAGAAGGGGCACTGGCGGAGGATGCGGAGGGCTTGCTGGCTGTCAACGTTCAGGGGCATAGGGTCATCCCGTCGTCATGTAGCGCTGGGCGTAGCGTGCGTAGCGTGAGGCGGAGTCTTCCAGGCTGCGCCGCTCGTCTTCGGAGAGGGGGCGCTTGAGGCGCGCCGGGGAGCCGAGGATGAGGGAGCCGGGCGGGAAGGTGGCGCCGGGGGGGACGAGGGCGCCTGCGGCGACGATGGAGTCGTCTGCGATGTGGGCGCCGTCCATGACGATGGCGCCCATGCCGATGAGGACGCGGTGTCCGAGGGTGCAGCCGTGGAGGATGGCGCGGTGTCCGATGGTGACGTCATCGCCTACGGTGGTGGACCAGCGCTCGTGGGTGACGTGGATGACGGAGAGGTCCTGCACGTTGACGCGGCGCCCGAGGGTGATGGGGTTGACGTCGCCGCGGACGACGGCGTTGAACCAGATGGACGAGCCCTCGCCTGCGGTGACGTCCCCGATGACGACGGCGCCCGGCGCGAGGTAGACCGAGGGGTGGAGCTGGGGCGCTGCGTCGCCGTAGGGGATGCAGAGTCCGCGGAGGTGTGGGGTCATCGCTGCTGGGTTCACGGGGTGTGTCTACATCCGAGGAGGCCAGGCCACACCGGATCTATAGCACGGGGTGCCATCGGGGCCAAGTGATGCTCCCATCACCTGGCCTGCGGCTACGCGCCCGTCGGGGTCTCCCAGAGCTTGATGCCGCCCAGGAGCCCGGCGACGTTGTCCACGAGGCGGACGTTCTCGGGGAGGGGCAGCTCCATCCTCTCGACCTTCTTGGCGTTTCCGCCGCCGATGTAGAGGGTGTCGAAGTTGAAGATGCGGCTGAGGAGGTCGATGGCCTCCAGGAGATCGCGGGCCCACTTCTTCTTGCCGCGGGCCTCCTGGGCGGCTTTGCCGAGGCGCTGCTCGTAGGTCTTGGAGCCCTTGAAGGGGTGGTGCCCCAGCTCCAGGTTGGGGACGAGGCGTCCATCGACGAAGAGGCCGGCGCCGACGCCGGTGCCGAGGGTGATGACCAGCTCGACGCCCTGGCCCTGGATGACGCCGAGGCCCTGGACGTCGGCGTCGTTGGCGACGCGGGCGGGGCGCCCCAGGGCGTCCTGGAGGGCCTGGGCGAGATCGAAGCCGCTCCAGCCTTCGTCGAGGTTGGGTGCGGTGTAGACGACGCCGCGTCGGACGACGCCGGGGAAGCCGACGGAGGTGCGCTCGAAGTCGCCGTGGCTGGCGGCCATCTGGGTGAGGGCGGCGAGGAGGGCGTCGGGGGTGGCAGGTCGAGGGGTGTCGATGCGGGTGCGCTCGGTGAGGGGGCTCCCCTGGGGGTCGAGGACGATCATCTTGAGTCCGGTGCCGCCGATGTCGATGGCGAGGGTGCGTGGTCCGGTCATGGGGGCTCCTGGCAGGTGGGGTGGGGGCGGGCCTCCGATCGGGCTTTCCGATGGGCTGAGGGGATGGTATAAAGGGGCCTGCATCGTCGTCAACCTTCGCAGCGCAGGGAGCCTTCATGTCAGAGCAGAGCGCGGAGCATCGTCGTCTGGCGGAGTATCGGGAGCTGAGCTCCAACTGGAAGCGCTGGGGGCCCTACCTGGCCGAGCGGGCCTGGGGGACGGTGCGGGAGGACTACAGCGCGCAGGGTCGTCCGTGGGGCTACCTGACCCACGACCAGGCCCGGAGCCGGGCGTACCGCTGGAACGAGGACGGGCTGGGCGGGCTCTGCGACCGGAACCAGCACATCTGCCTGGCGCTGGCGCTCTGGAACGGGCAGGACCCGATCTTGAAGGAGCGGATGTTCGGGCTGACGGGCGACGAGGGCAACCACGGGGAGGACGTGAAGGAGTACTACTTCTACACCGACTCCTCCCCGACCCACGCCTACATGGAGCTGCTCTACAAGTACCCCCAGCGGGCCTTCCCCTACCGCGAGCTGGTCGAGGAGAACGCCCGGCGCTCCTTCGGGGACCCCGAGTACGATCTGATCGACACCGGGATCTTCAGCGAGGACCGCTACTTCGACGTGTTCATCCGCTACGCCAAGGTGGATGAGGACGACGTGCTCTGGCAGATCGAGGTGGTGAACCGGGGGCCTGAGGCGGCGCCGCTCTGGGTGCTGCCGACGGCCTGGTTCCGCAACACCTGGAGCTGGGGGTATCCGGCGGGGCCTCGGGGCGACGTGCCCGGTCGCCCGCGCCTGGCGCTGGAGCGCGGCTACGCCCCCGGCGGTCAGGCGCGGGTCCACCTGAGCCACCCCGCCGCCGGGGACTACACGCTCTACGCCCGCCACGCCGACGAGGCGCTCTTCACCGAGAACGAGACGAACCACGCGCGCCTCTTCGGCTCGGCCAACCGGACGCCCTATGTGAAGGACGCCTTCCACCGCTACCTGATCCAAGGCGAGGCCGGTGCGGTGAACCCGCAGCAGGAGGGCACGAAGGCGGCGCTGGTGCGGCACATGCTGGTGCCGCCCGGGGGGCGCCGGGTCGTCGAGCTGCGCCTCTCGCGGCGGACGCTGGAGGAGCCCTTCGAGGGCTTCGCGGAGACCTTCGCCCAGCGCAAGGCCGAGTGCGACGCCTTCTATGACATCATCCAGAGCCCGGGCCTGGACCCCGACGCCCGGAGCATCCAGCGGCAGGCCTTCGCGGGGATGCTCTGGAGCAAGCAGCTCTATTATTATGATGTGGAGCAGTGGCTGGCGGGCGACCCGATCCTCCCGGCGTCGCCGCAGCGCCGCCGGGGGCGCAACAGCGCGTGGGGGCACCTGATCAACTTCGACATCATCTCGATGCCCGACACGTGGGAGTACCCGTGGTACGCGGTGTGGGACTCGGCGTTCCACTGCATCCCGCTCTCGATGGTGGACGTGGACTTCGCCAAGCGGCAGCTCGTCCTCTTCACGCGGGAGTGGTACATGCACCCCAACGGGCAGCTCCCGGCCTACGAGTGGGCCTTCGAGGACGTCAACCCCCCCGTCCACGCCTGGGCGACCTGGCGGGTCTACCGCAACGAGCAGCGCTTCGGCGGCGAGCCCGACCGGGCGTTCCTGGAGGGGGTGTTCCACAAGCTCCTCCTGAACTTCACCTGGTGGGTCAACCGCAAGGACGCCGACGGGAGCAACATCTTCCAGGGGGGCTTCCTGGGGCTGGACAACATCGGGGTGTTCGACCGCAGCAAGGAGCTGCCCGGCGGCGGCCGGATCGACCAGTCGGACGGCACCTCCTGGATGGCGGCCTACTGCCTCCACATGATCCGCATCGCGCTGGAGCTGGCCCGCGAGGAGCCGGTCTACGAGGACACCGCCACCAAGTTCTTCGAGCACTTCCAGCGCGTGACCCACGCGATGACGGCGGTGGGCGGCAAGACCGGCGTCTCGCTCTGGGACCCGGAGGACGGCTTCTTCTACGACCTGCTCCACCTGCCGGGCGGGGCGGTGATCCCGCTCAAGATCCGCTCGCTGGTGGGCTTGATCCCGCTCATCGCGGTGGAGGTCATCGATCAGGAGACCAAGGCCCGCAGCCAGACCTTCATGCGGCGCCTGCGCTGGTTCCTCGACAACCGCCCCCACCTCAACCGCAACATGGAGGACGTGTTCGCGACCGGCGAGGAGGGGCGGACGCTCTTCTCGATCCTGACGCGGGATAAGCTCCTGAGCCTGCTGCGCTATATGCTCGACGAGGACGAGTTCCTGAGCCCCTACGGCATCCGCTCGCTCTCCAAGGCCCACGCCGACGCGCCCTTCTCGATCACCATCAACGGCCAGCGCCACAGCGTCTCCTACGAGCCTGCGGAGTCCCAGGGGGCGCTCTTCGGCGGGAACTCCAACTGGCGGGGCCCGATCTGGTTCCCCATCAACTACCTCATCATCGAGGCCCTCTGGAAGTACCACGCCTTCTACGGCGACAGCCTCCAGGTCGAGTGCCCCACGGGCTCAGGGCACCTCATGACGCTGCGGGAGGTCGCCGCCGAGCTGGGCGCCCGCCTCACCCGGATCTTCACCCAGGAGGAGGGGCGCCGGGCGGTCTATGGGGACTTCTCGACCTTCCAGGACGACCCGCACTGGCGCGACCTGATCCTCTTCCACGAGTACTTCCACGGCGACACCGGCGCGGGCCTGGGCGCCCAGCACCAGACCGGCTGGACGGGGCTGGTGGCGTCGCTCCTCCAGGAGCAGGGCGATTGCAGCACCCCGCCAGGGGACTAGAGCCCGCACGGGTCCAGGCCGTCGGCGGCGCCCTCTTCGTGGAGGACGACCGCCTGGTGCCAGGACCCCGCCTCCTCCGCGTCTCTCCCCCCCGTCACCCCCTCGCCGCTCCGCCCCCCGGCCGTCGCGCAGCCCATCGCCCCCACCAGCCCAAGCGCCAACTTCGTCCGAAGACTCCAACGCGACATCTTTTGAGGTGACACGGTCAAGGCGTTCATGCTAAAGTCCAGGGTGAAAGGTGTGAGGTGCCAGGGAGGTGACGGTCGCTCAAGAGCGCCCACGCAAAGTCAACCCCCGGCACAGCATCCAACAACCTGCTGCGCCGCCCGGAGAGAGGAGGGCGCCGCGCAGCCGCGAGGCATCACCCCGGGTTAGGAGAGAGGGGCCCGAGGCGATGCCTCGCCTCATCTGCTCAAGCCTGCGCGCCTCGCCGCGCAGCCTGTGTGTCCACGCCGCTGCCCCGCCCAGCTCATCCCCAGGCAGCGCAGGAGACCTGCGCGCTCGCCCCGGGTTGTTCTTGAGCCATGCGGAGGACCTGGGTGCTCAACCCAGGTTGTTCTTGAGCCAGGCGGTGGACTTGCGTGCGCGCTGGGGCGGGTCGCTGAAGCAGGCGAGGACTTGAGTCCTCCGCCCAGCGCATCCACGCGCCGGATCGAGCACCCAGGTCCACCGCCGGGCTCGTTCTTGAGCTGGGCGGAGGACTCATGTCCTCGCGCGGCGTGGCAGCGAGGCCGGTAGAGCGCGGTGAGCGTGGGCGCGACCTCGCGG
>CAUJGC010000252.1 GCA_963169075.1 Myxococcota bacterium | reverse complement strand
GTGACGGCGACCCCCCCGGCCCCGTAAGCTCCTGCATCGCTTCGCTCACAGGAGCAACGGGGCCGGTCCCCCCCGTGACGGGGGGACACCGACGGGTCGCTGGGCGACGGGTCGCGGGGGCGCTGGGGGGCCGGTGGCGAGCGAGCGCAGCGAGGGAGGTCGGTGTCCCCCCGTCACGGGGGGGACCGGCACCGTTGCTCCTGCGAGCGAAGCGATGCAGGAGCTTACGGGGCCGGGGGGGTTGCCGTCACGGGGGGGACCGGCCCCGTTCCGCCGATGAAGCGAAGCGCAGTCGGCGGTTACGGGGCCGGGGGGGTTGCCCTCACAAGGGGGACCGGCCCCGCGTTGACAACACCCCCAAGACGTGCTTCACCTCTTGGTGGTGACGCGTCGCGGTGAGCTGCGACGCGAGATGTAGAATGCAATCAAAAAATGCAATAAATGCATTTAATTCAGCCGATATGGAGACATTCCATGCAGCGACGGATCGGGTGGAGGCACCTCCTGAGCATCATCACGCTGGCCCTCCTCGCGGTGAGCGCCGTGGGGTGCGGTGAGGAGGAGGAGGCATCGCCGGACGCGGGGGACGCGACGATCCCGATGCCGAGCGGCGCGCCGCTGACCTTGAGCCCGGAGAACGCGGGGGTCGGGGTGACCTTCGGGGATATGGGGCTCTTGACGGGGCACTCCAGCTTCGAGCTGGTGGACGCGGCCTTTACGACGGCGGTGCTCCCCATCCCCATCCTCGACGAGAAGAAGGCGCTGGAGTTCACCCCGGAGAACATCCGCAGCCAGCCCGCGCCTGTCCAGTCCAAGAAGCGCACCGAGGAGCTGCTGGACGAGATCGACGACGCCATCGAGGCCGACGCCGACGCCGAGGACTTCGGCGCCTATGTCCTGGTCATCGACGTCTTCCGCGTCAACGGCTCCTGGCCGGTGCGCTGGGACGGCGTGGGCGTGCGCGAGACCGACGGCCCCGGCGCCTACGACTTCAGCCGCGACGACATGCGCGACGAAGAGAAGGACATCATCCTCAAGGCCGTGGCCGAGGCCCACGAGCGCAAGCCTCTCAAGCGCGTCGTCGTGGGGGCCGCCATCGAGCGCCTCCAGCTGGTGAACCCCGAGGACTTCGGCAACTTCGTCTCCTTCTACGAGGAGGTCTACGACGCCATCAAGGCCCAGTGGCCCGAGCTGGAGGTGTCCCCCGGGCTCAACTGGGATCGCTTCATCACCGACGTCGCCGCCCTCTACACCCCCGGCGGCACCGTCGAGGAGGTCACCTTCGCCCAGATCCGCGCCGCCTGGCGCGAGATCGCGGAGCCCCTCTTCGCCAAGGCGGACTTCCTCGGCCTCCAGGCCGAGCCCAACCCCGACTACTACGGCGGCACCCCCGAGAACCTCCCCGTGTCCCAATACGCCCTGCTGGCCGAGGTCCAGGGGAGCCGCCCCGTCGTGTGGTACGCCGTCAACTGGCCCGTCACCAGCGCCGCCGAGAAGGTCACCCAGCGCGACTACCTCCGGAAGTTCCTGGAGTACAACGCCGGCAACGACGTCGAGCTGATCGCCTGGAAGGGCATCCGCGACCTCGGCCCCGACGCCTGCCCCCGCATCGTCGAGCTGGGCGGCCCCACCTCCGACTGCTTCGCCGGGATCTTCACCGAGTCCCTCGCCGGTAACCGCCTCTCCGATGAGATCGAGGCCGCTGTCGAAGAATAAACCCAGCGCGCGGTTGACAGCACACCGCGCTTCAGGCTTACTTGAGGGTGTCCCGGGCATCGGAGTCACCCGCCACCACGGAGGTTTTAGTATGAAGTCCAAGATGATGCGTATGATGGCTGCCTTCTCCCTCTGCTGCGGTCTGCTGGCCCTCTCGGGTTGCTGCGGTGGCGGCAACGCCGCCAAGACCGCCGAGTGCAAGGACAAGAACTCCAGCGACTCCTGCAAGGAGTGCTGCGGTGGGTCCTACTCCTACGCCGGTGAGGGCAGCTGCACCTGCTACTGAGCACAACACAGCGCCCGCTGTGACGAACGGCCCAGGAGAGATCCTGGGCCGTTTGCGTTGACCCCCCCGGGGGCGTAACGTCCAGCCCTCCGGGACTGGACGAACGCCCCCGGTCCCCCCCGTGACGGGGGGACACCGACGGGTCGCTGGGGGCGCTGGGGGCGGGGTCGCTGGGGGGATGGCTGCGCGGCCTCCAGGCTGCGGGCGACCGCAGGGAGCGGGGAGCGTCAGCGACGACGTGACGGTGGCGAGCGAGCGCAGCGAGGGAGGTCGGTGCTCCCCCGTCACGGGGGGAGCCGGCTCCGATCGTCCTGCGAAGCGCAGCGGAGCAGGACGTTACGGAGCCGAGGGGGTTGCGGCTCCGTTCCTCCTGCTTCGCTTCGCTTCACAGGACAAACGGAGCCGAGGGGGTTGCGCGCTCCGCCCCGATCTTCAGTACGTCGCGCCTGCGAGCAGGGGACGCGCCCCCTGCGGAGGCGAGGTGCAAGGTGCAGGAGGCTCGCGCGCGGGTCGCAGGAGGGTGTTCAGCGGGGTGACACGTCGCCGCGCGTCTGTCTGGGAGGTGTTTGGGGTGGGATCTCGCAGGCGCGGCGGCTGCGGAGGCGAGGTGCGCGCTGCACCTTGGGCGCGCAGGCGCGGCGTGGCCTCCTGGTGGGGGAGAGGAGGGGCGCGCGCTGCGCGCGCGCCCCTCTCGGCGGCGCAAGCTCCTGCGCCGCAGCGCCGCAGGAGCCACGGAGCCGGTCCCTCTCGTGATGGCGACCCTCGCGGCTGCGGTTGCTCCTGCGGCGCTGCGCTTCGCTGGAGCCACGGAGCCGATCTCGCCCGTGACGGAGGACACCGACGGGATCGGGTGGGTGTCTGCGCGGCCCCAGGGGCCGCAGGCGACCGCAGGGAGCAGCTCGCTTCGCTGTGACCCCTCGGTGGCGCGCTTCGCTTGCTGTCGGTGTCCCTCCGTCACGGGGTGCCCTCACGGGGTGGGCTCTCCCTGGGGTGGTGCGGCCGTGAAGGTGAGGCGCCGGGTGGCGTCATCGAGGCGCAGCTCGCAGCGCGCGCCGGGGAGGAGGGGGGTGGTGGTGGTGTCGTTGGGGTCGTGGGCGCAGAGGGCGGGCTGCCAGACAGGCGGCGGGCAGAGGCATCGGGCGCCGGTGTCCTGGTCCTGGCAGGGGATGGAGCCCTCGTCGCGTGTGAAGGTGAGGCGTCGGAGGCGGGTGGTGAGCGCCCTGGCCTGGGGGTCGTTGAAGGAGAGCGAGGCGGCGAGGAGGAGGACCTCGGGGGCGGAGGGCTCGAAGGTGTTGGCCTGGGCGACGCCGCCGAGGGCAGGGAGGCGCCTGGGGAGGTCGAGGAGGTCCTGACGCCGCTGGGGGTCTGGCGGGGGTGCGGGGTCGGTGAGGAGCGCGAGGGTGTCTGCGGCGCAGGCGCGCTCTTCAAGCCAGGCGAGGAGCGGGGGGCAGAGGGGCAGGTCGGGGTGGTGGCTGGCGGCGGCGAGGGCGGCCGCGGGGAGCCAGGGCCTTGGGTTGGCGGTGCGCTGGAGGAGGTCACAGGCGAGGCGGACGGCCTGGGGCCGGGCGGCGAGCGCGTCGCCGTGGAGGAGCGAGGCGAGGAGCTGCTGATCAGGTGCGGGCTGGCTGGGGTCGAGCGAGCTGGCGAGGCGCCAGAGGTGTTCCTGTGCGTCTTGATCGGCGGCGAGGGCGCGCTCGTCGAGGAGGAGGAGCCTGGCGAGGGCCTGGGGTGCGCCGGGGCCGCCGCGTTGGACGTGGTCGAGGAGGGCGCGTCGCAGGTCGTCGCGGTGCGTGTCGGGCAGTGCGCGGGCGCGCTCGACCCAGACCTCGCGGGTGGCGTCGTCGGTGGGGAGGTTGAGGGGGGCGCCGGTGGTGAGGGCGAGGACGCGCTTGACGGCGTCGTCTCCGCCGAGGGCGTGGACGTGCTGGAGGAGGGGCGCTCGGCCGTAGGTGCCGCCGGGTGTGCCGGGGTGCAGCTCGGCGGCGAAGAGCTCGTGGGCCTGTTCGAGGAGCGGGCGCTCGGCGCGGAGGTCGGGCGTCGGGCTGGCGGGGAGGTGCCTGGCGGTGAAGAGGGGCCCCTGGGCGGTGATCACCACGAGGCGGTAGGGGCCGCCGTGATGGCTGTAGGCGAAGAGGGGCGGGTCGGGGTGGGTGATCAGGTCGGAGGGGCGTCTGTCGTCGTCGGGGTGCCCGAAGGTGTAGACGTGTGAGGCGTCGGGGCCGAGCTGGAGGCGGAGGTCGCAGCGGAGCGAGGCGCTGGGGATGGCCTCCATGACCGGCGCCATGGCGCCGCCGTCGTCGTGCTTGACGCACTCCTCGGTGATGAGGACCTCGGGGGGGCCCGGAGCGTGGAGGAAGGGTCGCGTCCCCTCGGCGCAGGTGCAGCCTGCGAGGAGGAGGGGGAGGAGGGCGGTGAGGCGGCGGGGGATCGCGGGCATGGTGTGGGCTACTCCAGGAAGACGCCGTTGTGCTGTGTGCCGAGGTAGGCGCCCCAGGGGACAGGATCGGGCGCAGGGACCTGGAGGTCGTAGCGCGTGATGTGCCAGCGGGGATCGATGTTGGTGTAGGTGGCGACGAGATCGAGGCTGCCGTCGCCGTCGAGGTCGCCGAGCCAGGAGGAGGAGAGGCCGCCGCCGAAGATGTAGTCGAGGCGCCAGGGCTTGAGGGCGATGGGATCGAAGAGGATGATCTGGGAGACGCCGACGGGGTGGAAGGAGGCCCAGATGACCTCGTGACGTCCGTCGCCGTTGAGGTCGGCGGCGCGGGGTGAGGAGAAGATGGCGGTGGTGTCGGAGATCGCCCAGACCTGACGCCACGGCAGCGGCCAGGGGGGGAGATCCGGGGAGGCGGTGTCGCGGGTGGGGTTGTCCGCGAGATCGACCGCCGCGGTGGGGGTGAAGTCTGCGGTGCAGGCGGCGAGGACGAGGAGGAGGAGGGGTCCGGGGGGGAGCTTCCCCCCCGGCCGCCGGAGGCTCCCGAGCGACGCTGAGCGAGACATGATGGCGGCGCCTCCAGCGGCAGCGGAGCCCTCCCCCCTGGGCTCCGGCGTGGGGTATCAGCGGGTGAGGGGCTTGTACTTGATGCGGCGGGGCTGGTCGGCCTCGGCGCCGAGGCGTCGCTTGCGGTCGGCCTCGTACTCCTGGTAGTTGCCCTCGAACCAGGTGACGTGGGAGTCGCCCTCAAAGGCGAGGATGTGGGTCGCGACGCGGTCGAGGAACCAGCGGTCGTGGGTGATGACGACGGCGCAGCCCGGGAAGCCGAGGAGGGCCTCTTCGAGGGAGCGGAGGGTGGCGACGTCGAGGTCGTTGGTGGGCTCGTCCAGGAGGAGGAGGTTGCCGCCGTACTGGAGGATCAAGGCGAGGTGGACGCGGTTGCGCTCGCCGCCGGAGAGGGTCTCGACCTTCTGGTTCTGGGTGGCGCCCTTGAAGCCGAAGGCGGAGACGTAGGCGCGGCTGTTCATCTCGCGCCCGCCGACCAGCATGGTGTCGGTGCCGCCGCTGATCGTCTCCCAGACGGTGCGCCCGTCTTTGAGGAGGTCGCGGGTCTGCGCGACGCTGGCCAGCGTGACCGTCTCCCCCACGCGGAAGGCCCCCTGGTCCGGGGTCTCCTCGCCGGTGATCATCTTGAAGAGGGTGGACTTACCGGCGCCGTTGGGCCCGATGATGCCGACGATGCCGCCGCGGGGCAGCTTGAAGGAGAGATCGTCGATGAGGAGGCGATCCCCGAAGCCCTTGGCGATGTGGTCGGCCTCGACGACGACCTCCCCGAGGCGGGGGCCGATGGGGAGGACGATCTCGGCGCGGGCGTCCATGCCGGCAGACTGGAGGAGCTGCTCGTACTGGCGGAGGCGCGCCTGGTTGCGGTCGTGGCGCTCCTTGAGGCCCATGCGGACCCAGGCCAGCTCGGACTGGAGGGACTTGGCGCGGGGGGAGCCGGTCTTGTTCTCCTCGGTGAGGCGCTCCAGCTTCTGCTTGAGCCACTCGGAGTAGTTGCCCTCAAAGGGGAGGCCCTTGCCGTTCTCCAGCTCCAGGATCCAGCCGGTGACGTTGTCGAGGAAGTAGCGGTCGTGGGTGACGACGATGACGGTGCCCTCGTACTCGCGGAGGGCGCGCTCCAGCCAGGCGGTGGTCTCGGCGTCGAGGTGGTTGGTGGGCTCGTCCAGGAGGAGGAGGTCGGGCTTGGAGAGGAGGAGGCGGCAGAGGGCGACGCGGCGGCGCTCACCGCCGGAGAGGTGCTTGACGCTGGAGGCGCCGTCCGGGACGCGGAGGGCGTCCATGGCGACGTCGAGCATGCGATCCAGCTCCCAGGCGTTGGTGGCGTCGATCTTGTCCTGCAGCTCGCCCTGGCGGGTGAGGAGGTTGTCCATCTCGTCGGCGTCGATGTCCTCCGCGAAGCGCTCGCTGATGGCGTTGAACTCGTCGAGGAGGTCGCGGAGGGGCTTGAGGCCCAGCTCGATGTTGCCGCGGACGTCGAGGTCCTCGTTGAGCTGGGGCTCCTGGGCGAGGTAGCCGACGGTGCGCCCGGCCTCAAGCCAGATCTCGCCGTCGTACTCCTTGTCGATGCCGCCCATGAGGCGGAGGAGGGTGGACTTACCCGCGCCGTTGGGCCCGATGACGCCGATCTTGGCGCCGTAGAAGAAGGAGAGCCAGATGCCGCCGAGGATCTCCTTGCCCGCTGGGGTGGACTTCTTGAGACCCTTCATGTGGAAGATGAATTCTTGAGACATATTTGTATATAATCCTGTGTTATCCGGTGCGTTCGGTGCGTTGACGGAGGAGCGGCAGGGTCATGCAGCGATGTCCGCCGCGTCCTCGCCCCAGCTCGGCGCCGGGGATGGGGATGGCGATCTTGAGGCGCTGGGGTCCACGGCAGCGCTTGAGGTAGTAGAGGTTGTTGGCGATGAAGCGCTCGGGCTCGACGATCTGGTAGCCGTGGGCGGCCATCTCTTCGAGGCTGCGGGTGTTCCGGGCGTAGGTGAGGACGATGCCGGGGGCGAGGGCGAAGAGGTTGGCGCCGTCGGTCCACTGCTCGCGCTTGGCGCGTCGCTCGTTGGGGAGGTCGCCCATGAAGACGTCGCCCGGGGGGGACCAGAAGTCGAGGGCGTGGTCTTCGTTGGGGTGTCCGGCGCGTCCGCCGCAGTACATGGTGGTGAGGTTGGCGCCGTGCAGCTCCGCGAGGAGGTCGGAGAGGGTGCTGCGCCGCCAGCACTGGAGGTCGTGGAGGGTGGGCTGCTTGCCGTCCTTGAGGTGCTCGGGGCGGAGGAGGTAGGCGGTGAGGGCGCCGTAGCCGGACTTCTGGACGAAGGGGGCGTAGACCATGGCCTCGAAGGCGTCGCCGCTCTGGTAGGCGAGGGTGAAGATGGTGTCGAGGTGCATGGCGGCGCGCTGGTCGAGGATCTCGACGAGGATGATGCGCCGGATCTCGGTGGGGAGGGGGCTCTCCCACCAGAGCTGGCGTGCGAACTCGATGGCGCCTGCGGCGCTGGTGCGCTCTCCGAGGCCGATGAGGAGGGTGCCGCCGTCGAGGTGGAGGATGTCGCCGCCCTCAAGGGCGAGGCGTCCGGGGCCCTGCCAGCGCGCGGCGGCGGCGGTCATGTCGATGACGTGGAGGCGCTTGTTGTCCTGAAGCTCGCGGAAGATGGGGTGGTGCTGGAAGACGAGCCAGGAGAGGAGCATCTCGCGCTGCCGGGTGGGCTTGGCGGCGGTGCAGACGACGAGGTGCTGGTCGATGGAGGCGGCGAGGTCGCGTGTGAAGAGGAGGTTGGGGAGGGGGTGGAAGACGTAGTTTCCGAAGTGGTCGCGTCCGGAGAGGAGGAGGTTGAGGAAGCGCCGGGCGCCCTGCTCGCGGAGGTAGGTGCGTGACTGCCTGACGTTGTGCTGCTCTTCGGGGAGGGCGGCGGCTTCGAGGCGGGAGAAGAAGTCGCTCTGGAGCTTGTCGTCGAGGAGGAGGCGGTGGATGGCGTCGTGGAGGAGGCTGTTGAAGGAGAGGGTGTGTGGGGCGACGGCGCGGACGACGTCGGAGAAGACGCGGTGCTCCTGGATGGCGAGGTCGGCGTGGATGAGGTCGTCGAAGAGGACGTACTGGGGGTTGGAGACGAAGAGGTGGTGGAGGGCGCCGCCGAGGTCGATGGTGTGCTGCGCGCCGTCCTGGGTGGTGAAGCGTATGGCGAGGTGGTCGCGGGGTGAGAGGGTGGCGGGGGTGTCCTGGCCGTTGACGACGAGGCGGAGTGAGTCGATCTCGTCGGCGTGGAGGCGGTGCTTGCGGTGGAGGAACTCGGAGAGGGCGAGGACGGGGTTGATGTGCTCGGGGAGGATGTTCCAGTGGGCGTCGCCGGGTGCGTGGAGGACGACGGCCTGAAGCTCTTCGACCTCGGAGGTGACCCAGGTGCGCTCGAAGGGTGCGACGTGCATGGGGGGTGTCTACTCGGCGGGGAGGATGAGGTTTCTGTCGAGGAGGAAGCGCGTGAAGCGGTCCCCGATGAGGTCGGGGTATTCAAAGAGGCCGGCGTGTGTGGCGCGTGGGATGTGGAGGTGCTCGGCGCCGGGGATGGCGTCGGCGAGGTCGCGGCTGAGGTGCGCGGGGGTGAAGAGGTCGCGTCCGCCGCTGACGACGAGGGTGGGTTTTTCGATGGTGTGGAGGAGGTCGAGGGCGGAGTGTCGCTGCGCGGCGACGCCCATGGCGGCCCAGGAGGGTCCGTGGATGCGCTTGAAGTGGTCGTAGAAGCCGCGCATCTGGTCCCTGGAGACCTCGGGTCCGATCATGCCGGAGAGCTTGTTGAGGGCGTGCGTGGTGGGGAGGCGTGTGCCGAGCCAGGCGGCGCGCATGGCGAGGGTGCCTGCGCGCTGGCCGCGCTTGAGGACGTGGTAGAGGAGGGGGCCGACGCGGGGGTGGACGAGGGTGTCGAAGGGCTTGCCGCCCATGCCGAGCATGGGGATGAGGGCGTCGATGCGCTGGGGGATGTGTCGCCAGGCTTCGAGGATGATCTGGCAGCCCATGGAGAAGGCGGCGAGGGTGGCGGTCTGGACGTTGGCGGCGTCCATGACGCGGCGGAGGTCATCGACGGCGGCCTCGATGGTGACGCCTTCAGGGGAGCGGGCGGGTCCGGAGTCACCGTGTCCTTTGAGGTCCCAGGTGATGAGGGTGGCGCGGCGTTGGAGGCGCTGGATGAGATCGGAGAAGTAGTCGGCGGTGGTGGTGTAGCCGTTGGTGAAGACGATGGCGGGGCCCTGCCCCTGGACGCGGAAGGCGAGGAGGGTGCCGTCGGCGGCGACGGTGGTGCGGAGGGTGGGCTTCATGGCGTGGGGTGTGTCTTGGGGGAGGTGTGGGCGTCGCGGGGTGTCGCGTGGGCTCCGTGGAGAGGAGATGGCACAGAAGGCGTCGCTTGTAAACGGGGTCCGGGGTGGAGGGTCCGTCCGGCGCCGGAGGGCGCCAGCCAAAAAGGCAACAAGCTGCTGAACTTGTTGCCTTTTTGGCGGGCGGTCACGGGGTTGTGGGCTCAGACGTCCGCGAGGGAGCCCTTGTAGAAGCCGTCGAGGAGGTCCTTGTACTTCTGCTCGACGACCTTGCGCTTGACCTTGAGGCTGGGGGTCAGCTCGCCGGCCTCGATGGTGAGGTCGGCGGGGAGGATGGCGAAGTCCTTGATGGTCTCGTAGCGGGCGAGGGTCTTGTTGAGCTCGTCGAAGGCGGCCTTGAACTCGGCGCGGAGGTCGGGGTGCTTGGCGATGTCGGCGTAGGAGGCGTTGCCGAGGCCGCGTCCCTCGGCCCAGCCCTTGGCGGCGTCGGGATCGACGGTGACGAGGGCGGTGCAGAAGTTGCGGTTGTTGCCGTGGACGACGACCTGGCTGACGAGGGGGCAGATGGCCTTGAAGGCGCCCTCGATGGCGGCGGGGGCGACGTACTTGCCGCCGGAGGTCTTGATGAGGTCCTTGATGCGGTCGGTGATGCGGAGTCGCCCCTGGTCGTCCAGCTCGCCCTTGTCGCCGGTGTGGAGCCAGCCGTCCTTATCGACGGTCTCGGCGCTGACGTCGGGGAGGTTGTAGTAGCCGCGCATGATGCCGCGTCCGCGGATGAGGATCTCGCCGGTGTCGGGGTCGATCTTGACCTCGGTGCCGGGGACGGGGCGTCCGACGGTGCCGAAGGCGTTGAGGTCGGGGACGTTGACGAAGGAGGCGGCGGAGGACTCGGTGAGGCCGTAGCCTTCGAGGATGAGGAGCCCGGCGGCGTGGAAGAACTCCGCGATCTCGCGGTTGAGGGGGGCGGAGCCGGAGATGAAGAAGCGGATGCGGCCGCCGAAGCGCGCGCGGATCTTGGAGAAGACGAGCTTGTCCGCGATGGAGTGCTTCATGGCGAGGAGGCCGGAGGGCTGCTTCCCGGCCTGCTGGAGCTTGGAGACCTCCTTGCCGACGCTGAAGGCCCACTGGAAGATCTTCCACTTCATGCCGCCCGCTTCGCGGGTGGTGTTGACGATCTTGTTGTAGGCTTTTTCGAAGATGCGGGGGGCGGCGCCCATGAAGGTGGGCTGGACGACGGCGAGGTTGTCGACGATGCGCGGGATCTCGCCGTCGATGGCGGTGGGGACGCCGATGTGGACGGCGATGGTCTCCAGGACCTTGCCGAAGCTGTGGGAGAGGGGGAGCCAGAGGAACTGCTTGTCGTTCTCGGAGAGGATGTTGGCGGAGTCGATGGCCTCGCCTTCGTAGAGCCAGCAGTCGTGGAGGAGCTCGACGCCCTTGGGCTTGCCGGTGGTGCCGGAGGTGTAGATGAGGGTGGCGAGCTTGTCGGGGGTGATGCGGTCGATGACCTCATCGAGGTTGTTGTCCTTGAGCCACTCGGCGCCCTTCTTCTTGAGGTCGTCGAAGGTGATGACCCAGCCGTCGTGCCCCGCGGTGCCGTCGATGACGACGAGGTGCTTGAGGTGGGGGAGCTGGTCGCGGACGGAGAGGAGTTTTTTGACCTGCCCGTCGTCCTCGACGATGCAGACGACGGAGCCGGAGTCGTTGAGGATGTAGGCGGAGTCGTCGGCGGTGGAGGAGGGGTAGACGGTGGTGGTGGCGCCGCCGGAGCACATGATGGCGAGGTCGGTGAGGAGCCACTCGATGCGGGTGTTGGAGAGGATGCCGACGCGCTCCTCATCGTCCTGTCCGAGGGCGCGGAGGCCGCCCGCGATGGCGCGGACCTCCTCGTTGACCTGCTTCCAGCTCATGGAGATCCAGGTCTCACCGCGACGATAGGAGAAGGCCTCGCGCTCGGGGGTCTTCTGGACGCGTCCTCGGAACATATCCGCGAATGACTTATAGCCCATCGTTGGCTCCTGCGGTGGGTGTGGTGTTGTGTTGCGATGGGGTGACGTCGATGTGGCGCCTCCCGATACCCTTTCGGGGAGGTAGAGATACGCGCTGCGGCGGGGGTCGTCAAGGGGGGGGCGGCGCGAGGCGCCTGAGGCGCGACGACGCATGCGCTGCGCGCATGCGTCGGGGGGCCGGGGGTCAAAGACCCCCGGCCGCCCGTTTTGAGGAGGCGCTTCAGCGGAGGAGGCGGAGGTTGAGGACCGCGAAGCCGCCGGGTGGGACGTCGACCTTCTGGGCGCGTCGTGTCTTTCCGGGCTGTGAGGCGGTGAGGGAGAGGGTGTGTTGCCCTGGGGGGAGGCTGAGGCGGAAGACGCGGATGTCGGAGGGGAGGGAGTTCCAGGAGCGTGTATCGGGGGTGTCCTGGGCGGCGAGGGCGCCTTCGACGGCGAGTCCGAGGAGGAGTCCGGCGATGTTTCCGCCGGCCTTGTTGCCGGTGGAGCCTTTGACGGCGGAGGAGGTGAGGGCCTGGGTGACGTTACCGGCGAGGGCTCGGGTGAGCATACGGGTGAGGGCGGAGATCATGAGGCGCGGCTGGTCTTCGGCCCAGGCGGCGCGTGTGGCGGCGGCGACGTCGAGGCGGACGGCGGGTTCGCCGGGGTCGCGTCCGTCGAGGCGGACCTCGATGTGCTGGTAGAGGTCATCGGGGTCGACGAGGGCGGGGAAGTTGATCCACTTCAGGGCGCCTTCGAGGGCGGCCTGGTTGGCGCGCTCGCGCTCTTCGGGGGTGAGGTTGTAGCGGCTGTCGGAGACCTGGAGGGTGGTGAAGGCGCCGATGGGGACGCGCTCGGCGACCTTGAAGGGTGCGCGTCCGGTCTGGACGACGACGAGGAGGGTGCCGTGGTCGTCGGGGAGGGCGGGGAGGGTGCCGAGTTCTTGTTGTATGGCGTCGATGTCGTCGTCGCGTCGGCCGGTGGCGTTGGCGAGGCGCGCGATGGGCTCTTTGGCGGCGTCGAAGCCGTGGCTCCGCCAGGCTTCGAGGTAGAAGTTGAGGGCCTCGTCGAGCTGTCCGGACATCTCGAAGGAGAAGCCTGCGATCCAGGAGCCGAGTCCGAAGAGGGAGCGCTCTTCGGGTGCGGCGTCCTGGAGGTACTTCTGGAGGACGGCGAGGCGTCGCGCCTCGACGCGTGCGCCCTCGAGATCGTCGAGGCAGAGCCAGGAGATCATGGCGAGGGTGTTGAGGAGGAGTTTTTCGTGCGGTGGGGCCTGGTAGAGGGTGGCGTCGTCGCTGAAGAGGTACTTGCCGACGTCGGCGGAGTCGGAGGCGGAGAGATCGAGGACCTCCAGGGTCTGGTCGGCGGCGGCGAAGTCGCGGACGGCGCCTTCGTGGTCGCCGTTGGCCTGGAGGAGGGTGGCGCGTTCGAGGAGGAGGAGGGGGACGTCGCTCTGGAGGGGGTCGTCGTCCTCTTCATCGCCGCGTGCCTCGGCCTGTGCGAGGGCCTGGTCTGCGAGGAGGAGGGCCTGTGCGGGGTCGTTCTGGGCGAGGGCGTCGTTGATGGCGAGGACGCGGCCCTGGTAGCCTGCGGAGCAGGCGACGGCGAGGGCGGCGAGGGCGGCGCAGGCGAGGTAGACGGCTGCGCCGCGGAGGTTGTGGCGTGTGTGTGTGTGGCGTCGCATCAGTTCACCGGGACGAGTCCCTTGGTGAGGGCGGACTCTTCCTGCCACTCGATCTTGCCGGTCTCGACGGAGATGGCCTGCATGAAGACGAAGTACTGGACGCGTCGGACGTCGGAGGTGCGCTCGGCGGAGTCGTAGACCTTGCCGGTGATGAAGTATTGGACGCCGAGGCGTCGCCCGACCTCGGCGGCGCGGTCTTTGTCGTAGAGGTCGGACTGTTGGAGCTTGAGCTCCTTGAGGAGCTCGGCCTGGCGCTCGTGGTCGATGACATCGACGCGTCGCTCGTTGACGAGGGTGGTCTCCATCCTGGAGAGGAGGGCCTGCATCTGGGGTCCGATGTGCTCGGAGGTCTCGTTCTTGATGGGGAAGATGGCGACGGTGGCGGGCGGGTCGTTGGCGGCGATCTCGCGGTAGAAGGGGGACTTGAGGAGCTTGCCCATGTTCTCGTCGAAGAGTTTTTCGAGGTCTACCTTGTCGAGGCCGGTGCTCATGGCGGGCTCATCGAGGCCAGGGACCTCGTCGCCGCGGACGTAGGTGGCCTCGTCGGTGCCGCCGCAGGCGAGGGCGGAGAGGGCGAAGGCGGCGGCGGAGAGGGTGAAGGCGAAGCGGAAGGGTCGGCTGGCGAAGAGCGAGTTGGCGCGTCGCATAGGTGCTCCAGGGAGGGGTAGGGGGGGAGTTGGTGGGGTGGGGCAGGGTGGTGTAGTGTCCTCCGGTCGGGCGTCCTTCCCGCGGTTGGCGCAGAGGGTGGGACGCGGGAGGTGGCGGGGATATTCACCACAGAGGAGGAGAAGGATGCAAGGCGCGTCGATGGGAGCAGGGGAGCGTGAGCGGAGCCTGGAGCGTCTGGTGCGGTGGATGGGGATCGACTCGACGTCGGGGGCGGAGGGGGCGTATCTGGAGGTGTTGGAGGGTGATTTGTCGGGGCTTGGGTTCGCGTGTTCGCGTCAGGCGGTGGCGCCGGGGCGTTGGAACCTGATCGCGCGTCGGAGCGGCGAGGTGGAGGTGCTCTTCTGTACGCATGTGGACACGGTGCCGCCGTACCTGCCGCCGCGTGTGGAGGGTGAGGCGGTGTGGGGTCGTGGGGCGTGCGACACGAAGGGGGTGTTGGCGGCGATGGTGGCGGCGTGGGAGCGGCTCGCGGCGTCGGATGCGGCGGCTGCGGAGCGGGTGGGGTTCCTGCTGGTGGTGGGTGAGGAGGTGGATCACTGCGGCGCGGCGGCTGCGGCGGGGCTGGCGCTGCGCCCGCGTCGGATCCTCCTGGGGGAGCCGACGGAGTCGTGCGTGGCGGTGGGGCAGAAGGGGATTTTGAAGGTGCGGGTGTGCGGCCACGGGGTGGCGGGTCACTCGGCGTACCCGGAGGGGAAGGCGTCTGCGAACCACGGGCTGGTGGAGGGGCTGTGGCGGGTGCTGGAGGCGCGCTGGCCGGAGGATGAGGCGTTGGGCGCGACGACGGTGAACGTGGGGACGGTGCGCGGGGGGGTGGCGGCGAACGTGATCGCGGAGGCTGCGGAGGCGGAGGCGCTCTTTCGGACGGTGAGCGACGAGGGGGCGCTGTGGTCGCAGGTGGAGGCGACGCTCTCGGGGGTGGGGGGTGTGACGGTGGAGCGCGTGATGTCGTCGGCGTCGCAGCGCTTTGAGGCGCCGTCGGGTTATCCGACGTGCGTGGTGCCGTTCAACTCGGACGCGGCGTGGTTGAAGGCGCTGGGGCCGGTGTGGCTGGTGGGTCCTGGGGACATTCGCCTGGCGCACTCGGAGGAGGAGCGGATCACGCTCGGGGAGATCGGGCTGGGGATCGCGACGTACGCGCGGCTGGCCGGCGAGGTGCTGGGGTGCGCGTCGGGGGATTGAGTGCTTGCGAAGGTGAGGTGAGTCGATGTAGTATGACGCGCCGCTGTCGAAGCGGGGCGCCTGTGCGCGAGAGCTGACGCAAGAGGAGTGAGGCAGGGATGAGGACGAGGGAGATCACGGCGCTGATCGTGCTGGTGGCGCTGACGCAGCTGGCCTGCTACAACAAGCACTTCATCTCGACCCCCCAGCTGGCGAAGCTGGAGGCGACCGTGGACCAGAAGGAGTCGGTGGCGGTCATCGTGGACGGGTGCGACAGCGCGAAGGCGACGAGTCAGCGCGAGGTGCCTGGCGTCCTGGTGGCGCAGGCGGAGGGGGAGACGGCGACGGACGGCGCGCCTGCGGAGTCGGGTGCGTCGGCGGGCGGCGAGTCGGACAAGGCGTCGGTGGAGGGCATCGATCCGGAGACGGGTTGCCCGACGGTGCGCGTGAACACGGCGTCGCCGCTGAACGTGATCACGCAGAGCGGTGATGTGGTGCGTGTGACGCCGTTCAACTTCGCGGTGACGGACACGCAGGTGGTGTCTCCGGACTACGATCTGCTCCTGCCGATCGCGGACGTGCGCGGCGCGGAGGTGCAGACCTTCAGCGGCTGGAAGACGACTGCGCTGATCACGGGTGCGCTGGCGGTGGGGGTGGGCCTCTTCGTGGGGATCGCGCTGGGCGCCGAGGACGAGCGGGCGCTGGGCCAGCAGTAGGGGTCGCTTGCGTCGGGGGGCGCGACCTGATAGGGTGTGGGGTAGCTTGTAGAGTGGAGTGCTCTGGACTCCCTACATTGAGGAGCATGCCCCATGTCCACGCCCCAATCCCTTCCTCTCTGGTCCTCTGGCGCGGCGCGGATCAGCGCGGCGCTGCTCCTTGCGCTGGGCCTCGCGGCCTGCGGCGACTCGACGCTCCAGCAGCGCGGCGTGGGTCAGGAGCAGATCGACCCGGATCCGGTCGGCAACAACGACTCCAACAACAGCGTAGACAACAACAACAGCCCGGACATCCCGCCGCCGCCGGAGGGGTGTTGCATCTTGATCCCGGCCGGGGGGGAGACGCGCTTGAGCGTGCCGACCTTCAACCCGGTGGAGCTTGGGGTGTTGATGTTCTCGCGGGAGACCGGCGCGCCGGTCTCCAACGAGGTGATCAGCTTTGAGGTGCTGGATCCGACGGGGGGTGTGGCGCTGACGGAGCGCCAGCGCGCGACGGATGCGCAAGGGCTCTCGAAGGTGGGCTTTGTGGCGGGCTCGGAGCTGCGCGAGTACGTGGTGCGGGCGAGCACACCCCAGGCGAACTCGGTGGAGTTCTTCGTGACGGTGGAGGATGCGCCGACGGGGGATCTGCACATCACGTATCTGAACGCCGGCGAGTCGGTGTATGAGGTGTCCCCGATCGAGACGAAGGTGTTTCAGGGGACGGTGTATGTGTGTGACGACTTCCGCCCGCTCTCGCAGCTGCCGGACTCGGCCTTTCAGAGCGAGGTGCGGACGGCGAGCGGTGAGAGCACGTTCGAGAACCTCTCGGTGGAGGGGACGTGGACGGTGGTGGCGCTGGGGAAGGGGGAGTTCGGGCAGCTGGTGGCGGTGGGCTGCGAGGACGACGTGCGGATCCGCGAGGATGAGATCACCGACGTGGAGGTGGTCCTGACGCTGCTGCCGCTGAACCCGGTGGGTCGTTATCGCAACGTGTCGAACTGGGACTTCACGCAGGCGCTGGAGTCCACGGGGAACGTGGGCTCGACGATCCTGCAGATCTTCAACGCGTTCGAGAACCCGGGGCAGTTCATCTACGATCAGGTGATCAACCTGGTGAACAGCTTCGTCGGGAGCATCATCGGCGGGCTGGTGGATGCTTTCTTGAGCGTGACGGGGCTGGACGATGTGATCGCGGACGCGATCAACGGCTTCGTGGAGGGGAACGAGTTCTTGAGCCGCATCCAGCGGGCGGGGCTGGATCTTCGGGACATGGTGACGCGGCTGGAGGTGATCAGCACGCTGACGGTGGGCAAGATCGGCTCGGACTACCAGATCTTCGGCACGGACGACTGGCTTGGGCTGGCGGTGTACTGGCGCTGGAACTGCGAGCCGAACGATCCGCCGGAGTGTGGTCGCTACGAGATCTCGATCGACCCCAACTCGAGCCTGAACCTGGTGTACGGGGAGTGGAACGGTCGTGTGGCGGCGTACAACGAGCTGCAGATCTACCCGCACACGGTGAACCTGCACTACGGTCGCTTGATCGTGTACCTCTTGAACGAGTTCATCCTGCCGGCGCTGACGGACGGCCAGGCGCACAGCCTGGTGGACGCCATCCTCTATTGGGTGGGCTGCGACGATCTGGCCTACGGGATCACGGGGAGCGACGGCGAGATCTGCGCGGTGGGTGTCTGCATCGAGGCGGACGACATCGAGAGCGTGTGCAACTCGGCGGTGCGGACGGTGTTCGGGCTGGGCGAGCGGCTGCTGGAGAACCTGGAGGTGGAGAGCGTGCTGGAGATGTCGGGCTCGGCGCGGCTGGTGGAGATGGACGGGGATCAGCGGGTGGACGAGATCGTGGAGGGCCACTACGACGGCACGATCAACATCCAGGGGACGCGGAGCCCGTTCACGGCGACCTTCAACGCGACGCGTCTGGAGGCGGAGCGGAGCGAGTAGCGCGCTCGGCGCGGGGTGTGGAGCGAGGCAGCGCCTGGGAGGTTCCCGGGCGCTTTGCTTTTTTGCTTGATCTCCGGGGAGGAATGCTTAGAGTCTGTCTCCGCTTCGCCTCGGCGGGGTGGCGGCTTCGGCCGCTGTTCGGGGATCGTCTAATGGCAGGACACTGGTTTTTGGTACCAGTCATCCAGGTTCGAATCCTGGTCCCCGAACTCCTCCTCTGAAAATTTCCGCTGGGCTTGAAAAAAGAGCTTGACGGACGGAAGAGGGGGGCTTATAAGACATCTCACCTCGCGGCGCTGGGGGCCGGAATACACCCCAACGCCACATGCGATGAGGTGATCGGGGATCGTCTAATGGCAGGACGCCGGGTTCTGGCCCCGTTAATCTAGGTTCGAATCCTAGTCCCCGAATCCCTTTATGGGAATCGCCCTTGCCGCGTTCGTCTAGTGGCCCAGGACGCCGCCCTCTCACGGCGGTAACAGGGGTTCAAATCCCCTACGCGGTACTCCGCTCCTTCGGGAGCGGAGCCTTGAGAAGTGAGCTTGAGTACAGCGCCGCGTTCGTCTAGTGGCCCAGGACGCCGCCCTCTCACGGCGGTAACAGGGGTTCAAATCCCCTACGCGGTACTGCAAAGACCCACCATCCTGTGATGGTGGGTTTTTTGTTTTCTTGGCGCGTTTGGCGCAGCGTCGCGCCGGGTTGCAGTCGGGCGCCGGTCTGTATTATGACCAGCCGTCGCGCCTGGAATGGTCGGGCCGCAGGCGGGTGTTGACCCGACGCGCGCGGAGCCCGCGCCGAGAGCTGAGATCGACTTGAAGGAGAGCGGTGGATGAAGGCGAAGCGTCATCGGTTGGTGCTGGCAGGGCTCCTTGGGCTGGGTGTGATGCTTGGGGCGTCGTTGCAGGCGAGCGCGGAGAGCGGCCCTGCGGTCCTCTACAGCTATGAGCGCTTCGCGATCGGCAACGACGTGCAGTACGTCCTGGTGCCGCGCTCGTCGCAGCTGACGGTGGACACGGCCACCGAGCTCTCCCCGGCGGTGGTGAACGGCCTCTTCAATGAGCTGCGCAAGCACAAGAGCGCGACCTACGGCGGGACCAGCATCGACGCGTCGCCTGCCTCGCTGAAGAAGGGTCAGGTGACGGTGAAGGTGGACCCGGAGAAGGAGCGCTACTTCGTCATCATCGCGGCGGAGGTGGTGAGCACGCTCTCGGGGCTGGGCGTGGAGTCGGTGAGCTTTCCGGGGCTGGCGAAGAAGCCGATGACGGCGGCGGACGTGGAGCTTGGGGTGTACAGCCTGCACATCCCGGCGTGGCGGGCGCTGCCCCCGAAGAAGATCGCCCCGGCGACGGTGGTGATGCCCGACGGCGCGTCGCTGGACGCGGCGGCCTTCTACGGCCTGATCGCGAAGAAGGACGCGGCGGTGGGGAAGATGGTGGAGGGCTACCTCAAGCGAGACGAGCCCAACGTCGTGGTGACGGTGCTGCGCTCGCTGCCGGCGCTGGCGCTGCCGGGCTGGGAGCGCCAGGCGCTGCCGGGGCTGACCCACGCGGACTCCAGCGTGCGGATGGCGGCGGTGGAGACGCTGGCGGGGCAGGAGAGCGACGAGGTGCTGGAGGCGCTGGTCCGGGTGCTGGACAAGGACAAGGACGCGGCGGTGCAGGCCAAGGCAGCGGAGGTGCTCGGGGCGAGCAAGAACCGCCGCTACGCGGTCTACGCGCTCTTCTATCAGCTTCGGGGCGGCGATGAGGCGGCGGCGATCAAGGCGATCGACGCGATCATCAAGCTCAAGGAGCCGACCGCCGCAGGTGAGATGGCGAAGACCGCGCGGGGCGAGCGGGAGGCGGTGGCGCTCAAGGCCATCGAGGCGCTGGGGGCGCTGGAGTCCTCCGCCGAGCTGCGCAAGCTCTTCGAGGACGGCAAGGTGGCGCTGCCGCGTCGGCAGGCTGCGGCGCGGCAGCTCCTGAGCAGCAAGGAGGCCGACGCGCGGGTGGCGGCGACCGGGTTCCTGGCGGTGCAGGGCGCGCCGGCGGACGCGAAGGCCGCCATCGACGCGCTGGCGAAGGAGAAGGATCGCGCGCGGCTGGAGGCGGCGCTGGAGCATGTGGACAGCGGGGTGCGTCGCTACGCCGCCGAGGCGCTGGCGGGGCTGAAGGACCCGGCGAGCCTGAAGGCGCTGGCGGCGGTGGCGGAGAAGCACCCCGACGACGCGGAGGCGATCCAGACCTCGGCGTCGGTGATCATGGGCGGGCTGGGGCTGAACGACGTGCTGACCTACACGTCGTCCAAGAACATCGTGCTCCAGCGGGTCGCCTACGAGGCGCTGGGCGCGAAGGCGAAGGGCGGCGGCAAGCGCGTCTTCGACGTGCTGGTGGAGGGGATGAAGAGCAAGGACGCGGGCATCCGGGCGGCCTCCTCCCGGGCGCTGGCGGGCTTCGGGGATGACAAGGCGCTGGAGACGCTGCTGGCCGCAGGCAAGGACAGCGACGCGCGGGTGCGCCGCAACGTCGCGACGGCGCTGGCGGCCTGGCCGGCCAACGCCACCACCGGCCGGGGGCTCCTGGTGGAGTACCTCAAGGACAGCGATCCGACGGTGACCGCGGCGGCGGTGGAGACGATCACCAAGCGTCAGGAGACGGAGGTCTTCGCGGACGTGCTGCCCCTCTACAAGAGCGCCCCCCACCCCGACGCGCGGGTGCGGAGCGCGGTGCTCCGCGCGCTGCACGCCATCGCCCCCGAGAAGGAGCGGTCGCAGGTGATCAGCGTGCTGAGCGGCGGCCTCTTCGACAAGGACCCCGAGACGAAGGCGGTGGCGATCGATCTCCTGGGGCGCTACGACGACGGCGCGGCGGTGATCGGGCTCTCCTCGCTGATCAACGATCCCGACGAGCGGTGGCGTGTCCTCTCCATCGCGGCGCTGGGGCGGACCCACAGCGCCGACGCGGTGGAGCTGCTCGCCAGCGTGGTCAACGACAAGAACAAGAATGTGCGCCTGGCCGCGGTGGAGGCGCTGGGTGAGAACGGTCGCCCCGCCGCAGGCGAGGTCCTCAAGAAGCAGATCGCCGTGGAGCAGGACGCCGATGTCCTGGCTGCGGCCAAGAAAGCGCAGAAGAAGATCAAATGAACGCCGCAACGCTCCGCCCCCTCCTCGGCCTCTTCGCCGCTGCGCTGGCCCTGGCGGCCTGTGATCCGGCGGCGCCTCCTCCGGTGGCGCCGCCGAAGCCCCCCGTGGCGACGGAGGATCCCGACGACGCGCCCCCCCCGAGCCCCGAGGCCATCGCCGCCGAGGTCCAGGCCGGGGAGGGGAAGGCGTGCGCGAAGGACGCCGAGTGCGCCATGTACCTGCGCTGCGTCGAGGCGAAGTGCGCGCTCCCGGCGGCGCTGGAGGGCAAGCCCGCGCCGGGGCCCACCCCGGCGCTGGCCTTCATCACGGCGCGGGGTGAGGTGCAGTTCCGGGTGGAGCTGGCGATCGCTCCCGAGGAGCGGAGCCGCGGGCTGATGTACCGCCCGAAGATGCACCCCGAGTGGGGGATGCTCTTTGTCTACCCCAAGGATCGCGAGATGGTGTTCTGGATGAAGAACACCTACATGCCCCTGGACATGGTCTTCATCAACGACGCCCGCGAGGTGGTGGGCGTCGTGGCCGAGGCCACCCCGCTGACGCTGGACGAGCGCAAGGTGCCCGGCACCCAGAGCCGCTATGTGCTGGAGCTGGCGGGCGGCGTCGCGGCGAAGCATGGCATCCAGGCGGGCCAGAAGGTCATCTTCGCCAACATCCCCGAGTAGCCCGTGAGCTGGCGTCAGCGGCTCTGGCCCGGGTGGGGCGTGCTGATCGCGGGCCTCGCGCTGGGTGTGGCGCTCGCGGCGACGCCGCTCCTGCGCGTCATCGGCTACGAGGCGGCGGCGGCGGTGGGGCTGCTCGGCCCCTGGCTGGCCGCGCCGACCTGGTTTCGGCGCGACGACCCGCTCCGGGCCGCGAGCCCGGCGCTCCGCTGGGGGTGGGGCTGGCTCCGGGGGTGGCTGGGGGTGGGCCTGCCGCCGCTCCTGGTCCTTGGGGTCGCGTCGATCGGGGGGGAGGTGTGCGATCTGGGGGGCGGCCTGGCGGTCTGGGGGTTGATCGTGGGGGGGAGCCTCGGCTACGGGGCGCTGATCGGCGCGCTGGCGTCGCGGCGCCGCGTGGGCTGGGGCCTCCTGGCGCTGCTCTGGCTCGCCGCCGGGGCGCAGCTGGGGTGGCAGCTCGCCACCCAGCCGCCGCTGACCGCCATGCACCCCTTCATGGGCTACTTCGCAGGCTCCATCTACGACGAGGGCCTGGGCGTCCCCGCCGGGCTCCTGGCCTATCGGCTCTGGGGGGCGTGCCTGATCGGCGCGGCGCTGGTGGCGCTGGAGCTGGCCTGGGGGGCGCGGGCAGGGCAGGGGAGGGGGGCCGGGTGGTGGGTCGTCCTGGGGGCGCTCCTGGTGACCTTCGGGGTGATGGCGTCGCGGCGCGCCGAGCTCCAGATCGCCACCGACCGCGAGGCGGTCGGTGAGGTGCTGGCGGGGCGTCACCTCACCCCCCGCTTCGAGCTGCGCTACGCGCCGGGGAGCTGGCACGCCCAGCAGATCGACGCCATCGGGCGCGATCACGAGGCGCGCTACGACGAGCTCAAGCGCTGGTTCGGCGGCGAGCCGCTGGCGCCCGGCGAGCGGGTGGTGGTCTGGATCTACCCGGACACCCGCACCAAGGGGCGCCTGATGGGCTCCCGGCGGACGCTGGTGGCGCGGCTCTGGCTGCGGGAGCTGCACATCCTCTACCCCGAGGTCGGCTACCCCGTGATGAAGCACGAGCTGGCCCACGTCTTCTCCGCGCCCGCCGGCCGCGGGCCGCTCCAGCTCTCCGGCCGCGCAGGCGGCCTCCTCCCCAACATGGGGCTGGTCGAGGGGCTGGCCGAGGCGTCGGTCGGCTACCGCGGCGAGCTGGAGCTGCACACCTGGGCGGCGGCCATGCGCCGCCTGGGCATCGCGCCGCCGCTGCGGGACCTGGTCCGGGTCGAGGGCTTCTGGACCACCTCCAGCGGCCAGGCCTACGTCCTCACTGGCTCCTTTGTCCGCTTCCTCATCGATCAATACGGCCCCGCTCCCTTCCTCCAGGCCTACCCCGACGCCGACTTCGCGGCGGCCTACCCGCTCCCGCTGGAGGCCCTGATCCGCGCCTGGGAGGTCTACATCGACGCACTCCCGCTGGATGAGGCCACGCTCCAGCAGGCTCGCTATCTCTTTGATAAGCCTACCATTTTTGAGCGTCGCTGCGCCCGCGCCTTCGGCGCGCACCGCGGAGAGGCCGCCGAGTGGCTTGAGCTCTCCCGCCCCGACCTGGCGCTCCCCTGCCTGGAGTCCGCCGCAGCCCTCAGCCCCGACGACCCCACCCCGGCGCTGGACATCGCTGCGGTCCTCGCCCAGCTCCACCGCCCCCACGACGCCCTTCAACGCCTCGACGCCCTCCTCGCCGCGGACACCCTCCCGCCGATCCAGCGCGCTCAGGCCCTCCTCCTGGCGGGGGATCTCCGCTGGCCCGAGGATCCTGCGGCTGCCCGCGCCGCCTTCGAGGCGGCGCGCAGCGACGCCCTCCCCCTGGCGCTCCGCCGCGGGGTCGAGGCCCGCCTCCTGGCCCTGGACGCCGGCTTCGCCCAGGCCCCGCGCCTCTTCGACCGCGCCGCCTCCACCCCGCTCGCGCGCGTCGGCCTCCTCACCGAGCGCCTCCGGGACGCTCCGGACGACCCCCTCGCGCTCTACCTCCTCGGCCGCGAGCTGGCGCTGGACCACCGCGACCTCGACGCGCTCCCCTGGCTCCAACGCGCCGCCGCCGCCGAGCTCCCCGCCCCGCTCCGCTGGGAGACCCTCCGCCTCCTCGCCCGAGCCGCCACCGTCGCCGGGCGGCCCGCGCTGGCTCAGACCGCCGCCCAGCGCCTCGCGGACGATCCCCACGCCCCCTCGGGCCTCCGCGCCGAGGCGGAGGAGTGGGCGCAGCGGACCCCCCCGGCCCCGTAACCGCCGACATCGCTTCGCTCATCGGCGGAACGGGGCCGGTCCCCCCCGTGACGGGGGGACACCGACGGGTCGCTGGCGAGCGAGCGCAGCGAGCGAGGGGTGGCGAGCGAGCGCAGCGAGCGAGGATCATGTCGGTGTCCCCCCGTCACGGGGGGGACCGGCCCCGTTCCGCCGATGAAGCGAAGCGGAGTCGGCGGT
>CAUJGC010000251.1 GCA_963169075.1 Myxococcota bacterium | reverse complement strand
GGACCCGATGGCGCGTGAGTTTGTGGAGGCGATCGAGCGCAACGGCCGCCGGATCTCGCTGCTGGTGCAGGATCTGCTGATCCTGGCGCGGCTGGAGGCGCAGGGTGAGGGTCCGCCGCTGGGGCCGGTGTACCTCTCGGGGCCTGTGGCGGAGGTGCTGGACGCGCTGACGCCGCTGGCGTCCAGCCAGGGGGTCGCGCTGCGGGTGGACCTGGACGAGGTGCCGCCGGTGATGGCCGAGGCGCGGGCGGTGACGCAGGTCTTGAGAAATTTAATAGAAAATGCTATAAAATATACAGATAAAGGCGGTGAGGTGACGTTGAGCGCCCGGGCCCAGCCGGGGCGCGTCGTGATCCAGGTGCGAGACACCGGGATCGGGATCGAGGCGGTCCACCTGCCGCGCATCTTCGAGCGCTTCTATCGCGTGGATGAGGGGCGGAGCCGGGATCGCGGGGGGACCGGGCTGGGGCTCGCCATCGCCAAGCACATGGTCCAGGCGCTCCACGGCGAGATCAGCGCCCTGTCGATCCCGGGCGCCGGGTCCACCTTCACGATCCACCTGCCCGTGGCCCCGGAGGCCGCAGCCGATCAGCCCAGCTCCATGTAGCCCGCGCGGAGGGCCGTGATGCGCTGCCCGGCGGCGGCGCGGCGCAGCTCCTCCAGGGGGCGCCCGAGCCAGAAGCGGCGCTCGGACTCGACCTGGACGGTGGCGACCTGGCGCAGGTGGCGCGGCGCGGCGGCCTGGACGTGGCTCCGGAGGCGCTCCTCGGGCTCGCCGGTGAGGGAGGCGAGGACGCGTCGCCGGGCGCCGTCGTCAAACCAGGGCGGCGTGTCCACGACGAGGCGCCCCGGGATGAGCCGGAAGCTCTCGCGATCTTCGCGCAGCTCGGCGGCGCCCGCCGGGACCAGGAGCCACTCCAGGAGGGCGCGGGCGAACTCCTCGGCGGGGGCGTCCATGCTGGGCTCGATGAGGAAGGTGGGCGGCCTGACCGGGATGAAGGTCTGCCCGGAGGGGTCGAGGAGGAGCGCCGCGAGGTTGAGGTGGAGCGCCAGCGCCGCCGTGTCCTGCGTGATGATGCCCAGCTCGGTGATCGGGAGATCGCGGTGGGTCGGGAGGCCGCGGAGGACGTCCAGGAGGAGGAGGCGGAAGGTGGTGATCACCCCCTCCAGGATGAAGAGCTCCCGCTGGAGCGCCGGGCGGTCCGCGTCGGTTCGCGGGTTCCCACACCAGACCTCGCCGCTGGCCCCCGCGCCGCTGGCGTGGAGCCACGAGGGCATGGGGCGCTGCTTGCGGCGCGCGCGCACCACGGGGGGGCCGTCCTCGGCGTCGCGCTCGTCGTCAGAGAGCGCGGGGGCGTGGGCAGGGTTCTGGGCGTGCTCCCACCAGGGGATCATGGGGGGCGTGCGGCGCACCGGGGTCTGGATGAGGGCGGCGACCTCCGCCAGCCACTCGGCGCTGAGGCCGAAGAACATGTTCTGGGCGTGGTCCAGCGGCGCCGCGCCGCGCCCGCGGACCCAGAGATCCAGGGCGGTGCGGCACCAGGCCGCCGCGCCCTCGTCGAGCAGCTGGCTGGCGTTGCGGCCGATGGCGAGGCGGACGCCGCCCTGGAGGGGCTGCTCGACCAGGACCCCGCCGAGGAGGCCGAGGTGGAAGAGGGGCGCCCAGGCCTCGCCTTGGGGCTCCAGGGCGACGGGGAGGCGCTGGAGGAGCGCGGCGGCCTCGTCGGGGCTCCAGGCGAGGGGCAGCTGGGCGTCCAGCACGCAGACGAGCCCCTTGAGGCGATCCACGGGCTCCTCCTGGGGGGGCTGCCCGCGCTCGGGGTGCTCCAGCGCCCAGCCGCCGAGGTGCTCCAGGCCTTCGCGGAGGGCCAGCTCCTGCATCTGGAGGCAGAGGGTCCAGATGTCCAGGCGCAGCTCTTCCGGGAGGAGGACGAGCTGCACCGCGCCGCCGCTCAGCTCGTCCTCTTCGACGAGGCCCTGCTTGTCGACGAAGGTCTGGGCGCCGTAGGGGTCGTGGGCGGGCGGGGTGTAGGCGTAGAGGAGGCCGTAGCCGAGGAGGTCGCGCTCGACGCTCTGCTCGCGGAGGCGCTGGTCGCGGGCGGTGAGGGGGCGGATGGTGTCGTCGCCCCAGGCGAAGGAGAAGAGCTCCTGGCGGTGGCAGAGGCCGTGCCACTCGAACACGATCTGGAGGGTGAAGAGGTGGTCGTACCACTCGCCGTCGAGGAGGAGGTGCTCCAGGAAGCCGGGCTCGGTGAGGCGCTGGGCGATGGCCTGGGCGCTCTCGGGGTGGGTGGAGGCGAGGCGGACGTCGAGGTGCTCCGCGAGGGTCGCGAGGGCGTCGTCCTCCATGTGGCCGAGCATGAGGAGGAGGCGGGGTCGGAAGATGGGGACGATGCGGGCGCAGAGGATGGCGATCTCGGCGGGGAGGACCCAGGACCAGTTGGGGTAGCGCGGGTCATCGACGCCCCACTCGGCGGGGCAGGGGAAGATGAATCCCCATTCAGAGAGGGTGTGTCGCGCCTCGCGGTCGTCGGGGTAGAGGGTGACGGGGAGGCTGAAGTCCTGGACCATGTCCACGAGGATCTGCTGGGTGGTGCCGACCCAGCGCTCCTGGAGGAGGACGCGCTCGAAGGCGTCGCGGTCGTGGATGATGTGGCGGTAGAGGGCGGCAGGCTCGGCGCTTGGGGCGCCCCACCGCTGGGCGATGAGGCTGCGCCGCGCTGCGGGCTGCTGGTGCAGGAGCCAGAGCAGCTCGGCAGGGCGGCCACGAGGGGGGGCGGCGTGATCTCTCATGGTGTGATCTCGTGGGGTAGGGGCGGGCTCAGTAGCCGCTGCCCCCGCCGGCGCCTCCGGTGACGATGCTGACGCTGGAGGAGCAGCCGAGGCGGTTGGCGCCGGCCTTCATCATCGCGACGGCGTCAGCGTAGGTGCGGACGCCGCCTGAGGCCTTGACGCCGACGTCGCTGCCGACGACCAGGCGCATGAGGGCGACATCCTCGGCGGTGGCGCCGCCGGGTCCGAAGCCTGTGGAGGTCTTGACGAAGTGCGCGCCGGCGACCTTGGAGAGCGAGCAGGCGATGACCTTCTCGTCGTGCTCCAGCATGCCGGTCTCGAGGATGACCTTGACGATCTTGCCGGAGGCGGCGAGGACGACCTTGCGGATGTCTTCGAGGACGAGGGCGTAGTCGCGGCTGCGGAGGGCGCCGATGTTGATGACCATGTCGATCTCGTCGGCGCCGCAGCGGATGGCCTCACGCGTCTCGAAGGCCTTGGCGCCAGGGGTGCCTGCGCCGAGGGGGAAGCCGACGACCGCGCAGACCTTGACGTCGGAGGCGCTGAGGAGGCTCTTGGCGAGGCGGACGTTGCCTGCGTTGACGCAGACGGAGAAGAAGCGGTGCTTGCGGGCCTCGTCGCAGAGCTGTTCGAGGTCTTTGCGGTCGGCGTTGGCCTTGAGGAGGGTGTGGTCGATCCAGCGCCCCATCTCCTGCGGTGCCGGGATGTTGGCGGGCGGGGTCCACTGGCCGCGTCGGTTGACGGGGTTGAAGCCGCAGGAGGCGCAGGCGTCTTCGGGGAGGGAGCAGGCGCCGGGGTGATCACCGCCGCAGGGGCGTGTGGAGATCGGCGCAGCGGGCGTTTGGGGCTGCTGCATGAGCTTCGCCTTGACCTGCCCTGCGATCAGCTCGACCAGTTGATCCATCTGTCGCGCGTCCATAGCCACCTTCTGCTTCAAGCGGTTCGACCCTGCGCCTTGGTTGCGAGCGCGTCCTCTTCTGTGGGGCGCGCTTCTTCAGGCTGCAGAGGGGTATCACTCCGCTGCCGGAAGGTCCAGACGTTGTTGACGGCGAAGTTGATCACGACGCCGGCGGCGATGCCGAGGAGGTTGGAGAGGTAGGGATCGAGGCCCAGCGGCCCGCTGAGGGTGGCGAGGACGCCGAGCTGGATCAGCCCGGAGATCCCCGCGACGACGGCGTACTTGCCGAGCCGGAGGAGGAGGGCGGCGGCGCCCTGCTTTCGGCGGTCCCGCCAGGTCCAGGCGTCGTTCAGGGCGAAGTTGCTGAGGATGGAGATGATCACGGCGAGGGCGCCTGCGGCGCCGCGCTGGATGGAAGGGTCTTCAATTCCGATGAAGATCCATCGCATTCCCAGTGCAAAAATACCCATGTTGACCACGACGCCGCTGCCGCCGACCACCCCGAACTTGGCGAGGCGGGTGATCATGGGGCGGTGTCGTGTCCAGGCAGCTTGGAGGGTGTCGTTCAACGCGGGGGTCCCTGGTGTCGTGCGCCTCTCCTGCGTGCGGTCGTGCCGCGAGGCGCAGCCGGTGGCATCCTGACAAGGACGCGGGCTGGCGTCAAGGAGGCGCCAGCCCGCGGTCAGGCTAGAGCTCGTAGCGCGCGGAGAGGCCGCCGACCCAGCCGGCCTCAGCGGCCTGGGCGCGCGTGGCGCGCCCGAGGTGGGCGAGGAGGGGGCCGGCGGGCGTGAGCTCGACGCCGGCCTCATACATGAGGCGCGAGCCCAGGGTGTTCAGGTCGGCGTCGGGCCAGCCGTTGACCTCGAAGCTGAGGGCCATGGGGACGTGGGGGACGGTGTTCCAGGCGAAGCGCATCCAGCCGCGGTTGCCCGCGTCCTGCATGAGGTCGCCGCCGATCTCCAGGCGTGTCCCGGCGATCTGGCCGATGCGGAGGAGGCCGCCGACGCCTGCGGCGAAGCCCTCTTCGGAGGCGCCGAGGGTGAGGCGCCCGGCGATGGAGAAGGCGCGGTGCAGCTCCAGGGTGGCGCCGCCGTAGCCGTAGTTGAGGCCGGGCGCGTCCTGCGCGGAGGCGCCGCCCCACGGGGTCGTCTGGCCGTCCTGGGTGAGGGTGGCGTAGTGGCCGCGCATGACCCCGACCCCGAAGGAGATGTCGTAGAGGAAGGTGAGCCAGCGGTAGGTGTACTCCAGCTCGCCGGACCAGAAGTTGTCCGAGCCGGGGTCGGTGAGGAGGTCCTCGCCTTGGGGGCCGTCCACGAGGCTGGCGCCGTAGCGGGTGTACTGGCTGCGGGCCTCGAAGGAGGAGCGGTGGCCGCAGTGTCGTGCCAGGCGTTCTTGTTGGCGGAGCTCTGGCGTGTTGCCGGTGACGAGGACGGGGTGGGGTCTGGCGTCGGAGGTGGCGGCGAGGCGCTCAAAGGGGAGCTCGGTCCAGGGGGCGGTGGAGCCGAGGGGGCGGACGCGTGCGTAGACGCCCTCCAGGCGCCAGTCCCCCTGGATGGAGGCGTGCAGCTCCAGGGGGGCGCCGCCGGGGGCCTCCGCCACAGGCGGGTGGAAGACGGAGGCGTCCGTCGAGGGGGCAGGCTCCTGGGCGTTCGCCGGTGCGGCGAGCGCGAGGAGCGCGGTGAGGACGAGGGTCGAGACGATGATCATGCTGCGCATGGCGAACCTCCAGAGGGTAAGCGGGCTTCACCAGGTGAGGACGGCGCCAGCGCCGAGGGTCGGGCCGAAGTGGTTGATGGTGCGGGCGTTCCAGCCGACGCGGGCCATGAGGGCGAGCCACCCGGTCACCTCCCAGCCCGCGCCGTAGTTGAGGCTGACGCCTGCGTCCTCTCCGACCGGGAGGTTGGTGACGACGACGGAGGCCTCCATGGGGACGCGCTCGATGGCGTCGAGGCGGAAGGTGATCCAGGCCTCGTTGCCGATGCCCTGGGTGGCCGCGGCGCCGAGGACGAGCTGGGTGCCGTCGGCGTCGCCCAGGCGCAGCTCCAGGCGGAGCCCGGCGGTGTCGGTCAAGGCGCGTCCCTCCTCCCCGCCGAGGTTGCCGAGGAGGAGGGTGGTCCCGAGGCCGACGTAGCGCCCGAAGGCCAGGTCCCCGGCGAGGGTGCCGTAGAGGACGTCCAGCTCGCGGGAGGGCCCGCCGCGCTCCAGGGTGCGCAGCGAGGCGCCTGCGCCGTTGAAGATCCCGGCGCCGACCCGTACGGCGTGGAGCAGCTCCAGGCCGGTGGTGTAGCGGAACTCGGACTCCAGCCGGAGGTAGTGATCGTCGAGGTCGCCGCTCTTGAAGTCCACCAGCTCCGCCAGGAGCGTGGCGCGCGAGCGCCCCCAGGTGTGCTCGGGTGTGCGCGCGCGGTCTTCGACGGTGATGGTGTGCGGCGCCGCAGCGGCGCCCGCGACCGCCTCCAGGCGCCCGTCGCTGCGCACCGCCTCGATGAAGCCCTCCAGGGCTCCGGGCGCGTCGGCGGGGAGGTTGGCCCTCCAGTAGAGCGCGCCGGCGGGGGTCATGGCCGTGGTCTGATACGCCACCTCGCCTCGGCGCCGCCACAGGACGCGCATCGCCTCGACCCGCTCGGGTTCGGTGACGGCGATGACAAGCTCCAGGGGCTCATCGACGCCGACCGCGCGCGGGATGCTGGCGGCGGCGTGGAGGGTGGCGTCCCGGCGCTGCTGGGCGACCGTTTCGCGCTCCTGCGCCAGGAGGTCGCGGAGCCAGGTCAGCTCGGCGCCGACCTCTTCGATGTGGGGGCTCGCGGGGTGTTCGCGGAGGTACGCCTCCCAGCGGGCGATCCGCTCCGTCACGGGCCGCCCCAGCGTGCCCTGAAAGGTCTCCTCCAGCGCGGCCAGCGCGGGGTTTGTCGTCGTCTCGGCGTCCAGCGGGAGGGGGGTGGGTGTGGGGGCGGGCGCGGGCTCGGGGGTGCGCAGCGGGCGAGGTGGCTCGTAGACGACGAAGTCGCCCACCTTGGGCTGCTGGGTCAGCTCGCCCCACCGGGTCGAGATGGAGAGCGCGCTGCCCACCTCGTCCAGCAGCATCGCGCCGATGGGGAAGCGATCCACCACCAGCTTCCTGGTGATGGGGTGCTTGACCTCCACTCTGCGGTAGACCTGCACCACCGCCGGTCCCTCCAGGCCCCGCTCGCGGCCCAGATCGACGATCACCTCCTTGCCCTGGGCCTCGACGACTACACCTTCCAGCGCTCTGCCCTGCGCCCAGGCCCCCCGGCCCACAAGGCGACCGCTGCGCCTGCAACGCTGCTCCAGGCCCATCGCTTCAAGCTTCGCATGGCTCCTCCTGAGAGGCGCAGCGCTGCCATTGAACACGCTATGTAACGTGAACTCTACAGCGCTGCGTCATCCGTTACGCACCTGGACCTGCTCCGCCGCGCCCTGACGGGCGGGAGGCCAGGTCATCTGGCCGACGCAGGCGCTTGGAGGCATGTAGCGTGCCAGCTCAAATCACGAGGCTGTGGGGGCGGGGATCAGCGGGGCTGGAAGCGCACCAGCTCCAGCGCGCCGGAGAGGCCGGTGGGCTCAAACCAGGCGTCGAGGCGGAGGGCGCGCGCGGTGTCGGGGTGGGTGAGGATCTGTCCGCTCTGGGCGACGCGGGCTGCGAAGGCGGCGAGGGTGAGGGCTTCGAGGTCGGGTGCGCCGCCCTCGCCGGGGAAGCCGCGGGCGCCCGCGAGCCCGACGGTGAAGGCGTCGAGGCGGGCGCGCTGGGCGAGCCGGGCGAGCCATCGCTCGGGGTAGATGGGGAGGGCGAGGGCGAAGATGCGGGTGCCGTCGCGGAGGGTGGTCTCCTGGAGCAGCTCGGCGCCGTCTGCGATGCGCCAGGTGAGGCGCTCGCCGCGGGCGGAGGCCGCGCCGAGGAGGACGTAGTCTTCGCCTGCGGCGCGGGCCGTGCGTTGAGGGAAGGGGGTGAGCCAGGTGAGGCCGCTGAGTTCGGCGCGGTCGAGGCTGACGGTGGTGGTGTCTGGGTGGCTGACCACGCCAGGCGCGGCGGTGAAGAGGTCGTCGAGGTCGTCGGCGGTGGTCTCCTGGGGGAGATCGAGGTCGACGGGGAGGGGCGGTGTGGGAGGATCGGGGTCACGCCAGGGGGTGGGGGCGACGGACTTGAGGCGCGCGGCGGTCATGAGGACGGGGAACTGGTCCTGGCTGTAGCCGGCCTCGTCGGGCGAGAGGGCGATGAGGTCTTCGCGGAGGCGTGAGGCGAGGAGGCGGAGGGTCCTGGCGCTGGCGAGGCGGTCGGCGGGCTGCTTGGCGAGGAGGCGCTGGCCGAGCTGTTGGAGGGGGACGTGTGCGCCGAGGGCAGGTCGTCCCTGGGCGAGGCGCGGCGTGGCGCCGCGGACGATGTCGTCCCAGAGGCGGGGTGGGTCGGTGTGCTCGTAGGGGAGGCGTCCGGTGAGGAGCTCAAAGAAGAGGACGCCGCAGGCGTAGAGGTCGGAGGCCTCGGTGAGGTCGGCGCCGAGGACCTGCTCGGGGGTGGCGTAGCGGGGTGAGGCGAGGGTTTCGAGGCGGAGGCTGGACTCGTCGTGGTTGGGGGCGCCCGCGAGGGAGAAGCCGGAGACCTTGACCAGCTCCTGTCGGCTGCCGACCAGCTCTTCGAGGAGGATGTTCTCGGGGGTGAGCTGGCGGTGGACGCCGCCGAGGCGGTGCAGCTCTTCGAGGGCGCTGGAGAGCTGGGCGAGGATGCCGAGGGTGCGCGCCGGGGGTTGGGGGCCTTCGCGGTCCATGAGGTCGCGGAGGGTGCCGCCCTGGATGAATTCCGTTACAAAGTATGGGTATATGTTATCAAAAACACCCACATTGTAGAGGGTGACGATGTTGGGGTGTCGGAGCTGGCTGAGGATCTGGACCTCGCGGAGCTGGGCTTCGCGGCGTGTGGGGTCGGTGTCGAGGGCGGGGAGGAGCTTGAGGACGACGGGGCGCCCGATGGGCTCCTGGGTGCCCTGGAAGACGCGGGCGCGCCCGCTGCCCTGGAGGACGCGCTCCAGGCGGACGCCGCCGACGGTGCGCCCGATGAGGTGCTGCGCTTCGGGGAGGTGTGGGTTGGCTCCTCGGGGGGGCATGATCTCTCCTGATCACTCGGGGCGGTCGGCCTCGACCTCGTTGTCCTGGGGTGCTGGCGTGGTCGCGGAGGCGGGCGCGGAGGCGGGCGCGGGCGCGGAGGGTGTGGCGGAGGCGGGCGTCGCCGGGGCGTCGCCGCCGAAGCGGAGGGTGCCGAAGCGCTCGATGTTGTGGAAGGAGCCGTGGGAGGGGGTCCAGGACCAGGCGACCTGTCCGGTGGGCTTGCCCTCGGCGTCGCGTGGGGCGTCGAAGCGGTAGAGGTTGAGCTTCCAGGTGGTGCCTGGGCGCGGCGGGGTGCCGGGGACGTCTTGGAGGGGGAGCTTGAGCTCGACGCTCCAGCCGCGGTCCTCGTCGTCGCGCTTGTTGAGGGTGCCATCGACGAAGACGCCGACCTCCAGGCCGCTGTTCCAGGCGCGGGCGGCCTGGATCTGGGCTTCGACGCTGCCTTCGCCGCGGCCGAGCTTGACGGGGAAGCGCGCGTCGAAGACGGTGCCGCGCGGGGTGACCTGAAGCTCAAGGTAGTCGCGCTGGTCGCCTTCGGGGTCGATGAAGACCTCGAAGACCTCCTGGGTCCAGGTGTCGCTGTCGCGCTCGGTGAGGTCCCCCCAGACGTCGCGGTCGGCGCCCTGGAGGGCGATGTAGAGGTGTTGGTCGTCGTAGAGGACGCGCGCGGTGTTGTCTCCGCCGGGCTGTCCGGGTCCGCCGCGGGTGCCGCCGAAGTGGGGCGTGGGCGCGGCCTGGGCCCAGGCGGGCTCATCCAGCTTGCCGTCGAGGGTGATGGTGCCCTGGAGGGGAGCGGCGACGAGGGTGGGCGGGGGTGTGGCGGGGGCGTTCTTCGCGGGGGCGGGTCCATCGACGCGGATCGTGGTGGCCTTGACGCGGTTGTCGTTGTCGTTGGGGACCTTATCGCCGTTCTTGAGGGGGAGGCGCTGCCCGTCGGCGGGGTTCCAGAGGCCGATCCAGAAGGTGGCCTGCCCGCCGGGGTAGTTGGGGCGGAGGGTGACCTTCTGGACGTCCTTGATGATCTGCCCCGGCTGCCAGCGGGTGGTCTGGTAGAGGTCGCGGACGGGGTGGTGATCGAGGCCCTGCCTGGCGGGCTGGGCGCCGGTGACGTCGAAGTGGACGAAGACCTGCCAGTTGACGTCCATCTCGGCCAGGGCGCGCCACCAGTAGGTGACGGTCATCTCCTGTCCGGGGCGCGGTGAGGGGGGATCGACGGAGAGGCCGATCAGCTCGACCTTGTCGCCGTAGTTGGCGCCGACGGGGAAGGGGAGATCGGCGGGGGCCTGGGTGGTGATGTTGGCCTTGACCTCCTCCCATTGGGCCTGGGTGAGCGTGGTGGTGGTCTCCTGGCCGCCTTTGCAGGCGTTCCCGGTGAGGAAGAGCAAGCCGAGGAGCGCGCTCGCGCCCCTGAACTCCAACCGCAGCCCTCGCATCGTGCCTCTGCCTCCTGGCGTCGCGGGTGCCCCGCGTGGACGTGACGGGGTCATCTTTACCGAATGGGGGGCGACACTTCAAGAAGGCTTCCCTTGGGGGTCGGGCTCCGCTATCGTCGCGTCGTGGCGTGTGGTCCGTAGCAGAGGGCTTGCAGAGACACCATGGGCTCCCGAAGAAAGAAAGCCTCCCAGAGACATCTCCCCAGCGCGTCGGTGGTGCTGCGCGTGCCGCGCGGCGTCGGCGCGTCGTCGCCCGGCGGCGAGCTGGCCGCGGCGGTGGATCCCTTTGGCCCGGCGTCGGCGCCGCCTGTGCCTGTGATGTCGTCGTCGCTGCTGGTGGAGGAGGCGGAGGAGATCACCGACGAGCACCTGGCGGTGCCCGAGCACATGACGCCCTCGGGGCTCCAGCGGATCCGCCAGGCGAAGGCGCCGCGGGTGGGGCTGGTGATGCGCCAGGCGGACGACGGCTCTTACGAGATGGTGTCTGCGCCGCTGGACGGTGAGGAGGAGGCGGCGCCGGAGGCGTCAGCCGGTTCGCCGGAGGTGCCGCTGCTCCGTCGTCCGCGCGTTCAGCTTGGGGTGTTGGGCGCGGTGGTGGTGCTGGTGGTGTTGAGCGTGACGCTGGCTGCGGTCCTCTCGGGGGACGACGAGCCGCGCCGGGTGAAGCGGACGCCGCTGGACAAGGCGGCGTCGGTGCGCGAGGCGCGGGGTCGCTACGAGTATGTGGCGCCCCAGAACCACAGCAACAAGGTGGACTTGAACGAGGACGACGGGGAGGAGGGCGGCGAGGAGGGCGCGTCCAGGCGCCCGTCGCCGTCGTCTCCGGGTGGGGCGGCAGCGGAGCAGGGCGCGTTGAACCGCCAGGCGCCGCCGCCCAGCCTGCCGTCTCCCCAGGTGGACTTCAACAAGCGCCCCGGCGAGCTGCGCGCAGGTAGCGCGCAGCTGGATCGGCTGATGGAGGCCAAGCGCAAGCTGGACGAGGAGCCCGAGGAGTCGGAGGGGGAGGAGGAGGAGAGCGGCGAGGAGGTCGAAGAGGGGGGGAGCGAAGAGGAGGAGGCGCAGCCCGTGGAGGAGGCGCAGCCTGTGGAGGAGGCGCCCCCTGCGGAGGAGGAGCCCCAGGGCGAGCCGCTGGAGGAGGAGCAGGACGAGGAGCCGTCCCCTGGAGGGGGGCGGCTCCTCGGCGCCGGGTCAGCTGATCGGGATCTGGCGCGGCTTGAGGGCGTCGCTCTTGGGGAGGTGGATGGTCAGGAGCCCGCGCTGGAGCCCGGCGGTGATCCGGGCCTCGTCGAGGCCGCGCCGCACGGCGAAGGTGCGTCGGTAGCCGACGGGCTCGAACTCGACGCGCTCGGGGTCCCCGGGGGCCTCTCGCCGGGTGTAGGCCAGGAGGGTCAGCTCGCCCTTGTGGAGGTGGAGGTCCACGTCCCCGAGCTGGACGCCGGGCACCTCCGCGATGAGGAGCACCTCGGCTTCGTTCTCGAAGATGTCCACGACGGGCTTGATCCAGCGGACCTCGTTCAGCTCCTGGGGCTCGGGGGAGGCGGCGTGGGGGTGGGTGTCGAACTCGGTGTTCATGTGTCTATCTCCTTGATGCTGCTTTGTTTTTCGCCTGTCTGCGCCGGTGCTTCAGCCCGCCAGGACCGGGATGGTGCGGGGCTGGGCCTCGGGGCTGCGGGGCAGCTCCACCGTCAGGAGGCCGTCGCTCAGGCGGGCGGTGATGCGCTCGGCGTCGATGGGGGTGTTGAAGTTGAAGGTCCGGGCGAAGCGCACCGGGCGCCGCTCGCGGCGGTGGCTGGCGTAGCCCTCCGGGGCGTCTGCGGCGGCCTCGCCGCGCACCGTGAGCGCGCCGTCGAGGAAGTGGAGCTTGACCTCGTCCTCCTTGAGCCCCGGCACGCGCAGCTCCAGGAGGTAGGACTCGCCGCGGGAGTAGACGTTGGTGGGGGGGAAGGCGCCGTCCGGCGCGCGGACGCCCGGGGTGTCCTGGGCGTCCTGGAAGGCGCGCAGGAGGGAGTGCATCTGACGGGCGAAGTGATCGACGCTCGGGGTGTTGAAGGGATCGCTGTAAAATCCGTGACGAAGCCGCATGGTGATTCCTCCTCAACGGGATAGAGCTGGCGTCAGGGCGCGGACAGAGGGGCGCGCTGCGCCATGCTGGAGCTTTTGTGCCTGCAGGACAGGCGCTTGGGATGGATGGGGTTGGTCTCAGGGCGCGCGGCGCCGTTGAGATGCGATGCATCTCAGCGGTTTTTTGATGTGCTTCAGGTGTGTTGTAAGCACTCAAGCGGGCCGTATCGCCCTGACGAGGAGCAATGAAAGCACGACCTCGGGGGCGTCAAGGGCTGCGCGCAGAAGGATCAGCGCGCCGCCCGCGCCTGGGCCCAGGTCAGCAGCTCCACCATCTGCTCGACGCGCACCACCCCCGCTGGAGTCTCGTCCAGCCCGCTGCCGCCGACCACCAGGTCGATGGAGGGCGGCGCGAGGCGCCGCAGCTGGGACAGGTGGCGGTTGACCATGACGCTGTGCACGCCGAAGGAGATGCTGACGACCACCGCGCAGGCGCGCGCGTCCTGGGCGCTGCTGGCGATGTCCTCCAGCGGGGTGTTCGCGCCCAGGAAGAGCATCTGGAGCCCCGCCAGCGCCAACACGCACGCCGCCATGTGCAGCCCCAGGCTGTGCTCCTCGCCGGGCAGCGTCGTCATGACGACCAGCGGGCCGTTGTTGTATTCGGCCAGCGCCCGCCAGTGGCTCGCGAGGAACTCGCGGACGCACTCGCTGGCGAAGTGCTCATGAAAGACCCGCATCGAGCCCTCCTCCCAGGCCTGGCCGATGGCCCACATGAAGGGCCCGAGCCACTCCTCCAGGCAGCGCAGGGCGCCGTAGCGGCTCCAGGCGTGCTGCATGTGGGACTTGAGGCGGCTCTCGTCCAGCGCCGACACCGCGTCGAGCCAGGGTTGGATCGAGGGCGCGTCGCTGAAGAGCGGCCCTGCGGGCGGCAGCGGGGCCGGCGGCGCTGGCGGCGCCGCGCCGCCCTGCGCTGCGTCCAGGAGCGCGCGCAGCGCGCGGGGCTCCAGGCCGATGATCTGGGAGACGCGGTGGTCCAGCCGCAGGGCCTCCGCGATGAGGTGGAGACGCTCAGCGGTCTCCGCGCTGTAGAGGCGGTGCCCGGAAGGGGTGCGCAGCGGCGTGGGGAAGCCGTAGCGCCGCTCCCAGGTGCGCAGGGTGTCCGGCGGGATGCCCGTCGCACGCGAGACCGCGCCGATGGTCATGTGTCCGCTCTCGTCGATGTCGCTCGGCTCGGTGGGGTGTTGCTCGCTCATGGCGCGTGGTGTGGGTCGTGCGCAGGAGGCGGGAGCTGCGCGTCTGGAGTCAGGTCGCTTTGCACATCGTGCCGGGCGCAACCTACCATAGATGAACAGGTCCAAGGGAGGAGATGTGCTGCCCGAACGGCAACGCAGCGTCGCCTCAAGCGATCACCGCCTCACGGAGCGCGCTGCGCACGCGGTGGAGCCGGGCCTTCACCGCCGAGACCGTCATGCCGGTGCGATCGGCCGTCTCCAGGATGGAGTCGCCGCGCAGATCCACCTGCCGGAAGAGCTCCCTGTTCACCGCGGGGAGCTGCCCCAGGCGCTCGTGCAGCCGCTCCATGGCGCGGGCGTGCTCGATGACGTGATCCGGGCGCGGGCTGGGAGGCGTCGAGGGCTCCAGGTGGAGCATCGTCTCCACCGCCGCGTCCTCGATGGGGATCGGGTGCCGCCTGGCCGAGCGCAGGTGCATCCGCGCCGCGTTCTGCGTGATGCGGTAGATCCAGTTCCAGAGGCGGGTGTTGCCCTTGAACGAGTCCGCCTTGCGGTAGACCGTCCACATCACGTCCTGCGTGATCTCCTCGGCGTCCCACTCGGCGGCGACGAACTTGCGCGCGACGCGGCGGACGCGGGGGCCGTAGGCGTCGTAGAGCGCGCGGAGGGCGTCGGCGTCACCGCTCTGGAGGCGCGCGATCAGCGCCTCCTCCTCAACCTGCTGGGCGTAGGGGGCCGCGGTCTCCTGGTGCATGGTCGTCTCTCCTGCCTGGCCGTTGGCCGTTGGGGTTGAAAGGGGGAGGGTTGTTCAACCCGTCCTCGTGAACAACATTGGCGACGATGCAGCCCGGCGTCAAGTCAAATCTTGGTCAAGAGCTGTTCAAGGGCTGTCCTTGGGATTGTTCAAAGTGTAGGGTGCCTTGTGCGGGCCTGGCGTACCGGCTGGGCCAGGGCACAACCTGTTCAAAGAGGAGCGTCTATGGAGCGTTTGAACACCCCCTCGCTGCGGGTGCGGACCTTGAACAGCGCGCCGCTGCGCCCGGAGCGTGGCTGTGTGGTGTATTGGATGGTGGCTGCGCGTCGGACGCGGTGGTCGTTCGGGTTGGAGCATGCGCTGGAGCTGTCGCGGGCGCTGGGTCGTCCGCTGGTGGTGCTGGAGGCGCTGCGGGCGGGGTATCGCTGGGCTTCGGCGCGGCTGCATCGCTTCGTGCTGGACGGGATGTGGGACAACCAGCGTGCGTTCGAGGGTTCGGGGGTGACCTACCATCCCTATGTAGAGCGTCGGGCGGGGGAGGGGCGCGGGCTCCTGGAGGCGCTGTCCCGGGACGCGTGCGCGGTGGTGACGGACGCCTACCCGTGCTTCTTTCTGCCGCGGATGCAGGCGTCTGCGGCGTCGCGTCTGGACGTGGCGTTGATCGAGGTGGACAGCAACGGGGTGCTGCCGCTGCGCGAGCCGGAGCGTGAGTTCACGGTGGCCCACGCGTTTCGGCGGCACCTTCAGAAGCGGGTGTTGCCGCACCTGCTGGCGCGTCCGCGTGCGGCGCCGCTGGCGGAGCTGCCGCCGGTGGGTCCGCCGTATGTCCTCCCGGCGGAGGTGCTGTCGCGCTGGCCTGCGGCGAGCCGCGCGCTGCTGGCGCCGGGTGGCGAGGCGGCGCTGGCGGAGCTGGCGATCGATCACGGGGTGGCGCCGGTGGGCTGGCGCGGCGGTCAGGAGGAGGGCGGTCGTCGGCTGGCGTCGTTCATCCAGCGTCGCCTGTCGGGGTATGCGGAGTCGCGGGACGACGTGGAGGAGGTGACGACGAGCCAGCTCTCGCCGTGGCTGCACTTCGGGCATGTGAGCGGCCACGAGGTGGCGTGGGCGGCGCTGGAGGCGGAGGGGTGGTCACCCGCGCAGGTGGCGGAGCGTCCCCACGGGAGCCGCGAGGGCTGGTGGGGCGTCTCGGCGGGCGCGGAGGCGTTCCTGGATCAGATCATCACCTGGCGGGAGGTGGGCCTTCAGTGCGCCCACGCGCACCCGGAGCGCTACGCGACGTGGGACGGGGTGCCGGAGTGGGCGCAGGTGACGCTGCGCGAGCACGCGGGCGATCCGCGGCCCTACGTCTACACGCTGGAGGAGCTGGACGCGGCGCGGACGCATGATCCGGTGTGGAACGCGGCCCAGCGGCAGCTGCGCGGGGAGGGCATCATCCACAACTACCTGCGGATGCTCTGGGGGAAGAAGGTGCTGGAGTGGTCTGCGACGCCGGAGGAGGCGCTGGAGGCGCTGATCGAGCTGAACAACCGCTACGCGTTGGACGGGCGCGATCCCAACTCCTACAGCGGCATCCTCTGGTGCTTTGGCTTCCTGGATCGCGCGTGGGGGCCCGAGCGTCCGATCTTCGGGAAGGTGCGCTACATGTCCTCGGAGTCCACGGCGAAGAAGGTGCGGCTGCGGGGCTATCTGGCGCGGTGGGGGCGCCAGGGCCCGCATCAATGGGGGTGCGGGGGGGGGGGGGGGGGCGCGCCCCGCCGCGCGGG
>CAUJGC010000250.1 GCA_963169075.1 Myxococcota bacterium | reverse complement strand
GAGGTGGGTGAGCAGCTCGGGTGTGGCGGCGAAGGTCCAGGCGTGCTGGAGTCCGTCGTCGAGGGTGTCAGGGAAGGCCGCGGGGTCCAGCTCCAGGAGTCGGAAGAGGAGGGGGGCCTCGAAGTGGATGCCCGCGCGGCCGCTGTTGGAGGCGAGGAAGGTCTGGATGAGGCGTGCTTTGTCGAGGAGCCAGGCGCGCAGCTCGGGGGAGTCGTCGGGCCAGAGGGGCTCGACGCGTCGTATGGGCTGGGGGAGGTGTTGGAGGAGGAGGGCGGTGATGGGGGTAGGGGTCATGGGGCCGGGCGCGGGATGGGGGTGTCGAGGTGGAGCCAGGCGGGGTCGAGGAGGAGGACGCGCTGTCGGGCGCCCATGTCGAGGCGGCTGCGGACGGGGTGCCTGGCCGGGATGTGGAGCTGGGCGTGTCGGAGGCCGAGGCCTGGCTGGCCTCCGTAGCCGAGGGGGAGGAGTCGGAGGTGTGCAGCGAAGCCGCTGTGGAGGGTGAAGGCGAGGGTCTGCCACTCGACCTGGTAGTCTTCCTCCGGGTTGAAGGGGCCGAGGTCGGTCTGGAGCTGGAGGGAGTCGATGGGGAGGCTGTGCTCCCGGCACCAGGCCCAGGCGGCGACGACGGCGCGCTGGGTGGTGTCTGCGAGGTTGTGCAAAAGCGCAGTGAAGTCGCGTGGTTGGAGGTTTCGGGTGAGGGTGTCGAGGTGCGGCGCGGCGGCGACGCGCCAGAGGGGGGTGTGGAGGAGGGCGATGGGGGCGATGGGGCGTGGGTCGTCGAGGGTGTGCTCCGCGAGGGCGCTGTGCAGGGGGAGGAGCCTGGGATCGAGGTCGAAGCCGAGGGGGAGGAAGCACAGCTCGGGGGGCCAGGCGGCGAGGCCGTGTCCGAGGAGGTAGTGGACGCCGGGGGTGGGGTCCCCGAGGAGGTAGAGGCGGGCGATGAGGTCGATGGCTCGGGCGAAGGAGAGGGGTGTGGGGTCTTGATGGAGGAGGTGTCGGAGCTGGGCGAGGAGGTCGCGTGGATCGAGGTCGTCGAGGCGGCTCCAGGTGCCGGCGTCGGCGGCGATGGCGCGGGGGTTGTCGAGGCTGGGGTCGAGGTGTTGGATGGCGCTCTGGAGGGCCTCGCGAGCGGCCTTGGCTTTTTCGGTGCGGAGTGCGTCCCGGAGTGCGTCGAGGACGTCATCCTGGCGTTGCTCCAGGGCGCGTGCGGCGGCGGCGCGGACGGGGGCTCGCTTGTGCTTGAGGAGCGCGAGGAGGCGCGGCGCGGCGTCGTCGGCCTGGTTTTTGAGGAGCGCGGCGACGGCGACGTCCTGGAGGGTGAGGAGGGTGGACTGGAGGATGTCGAGGTGGAGGTCGGTGTCGTTGGGGTTCTGGAGGGTGAGCCAGCGGAGGAGGTCCCGGAGGAGGGTGTTGGGCGGGGCGTGTCGCCAGATGAGGAGCGCGGCGCGGTGGAGGGTGTCTGGCGCGATGACGGCGAGGAGGGGGTGGGCGGTGTCGTCGGTCAGCTCGCTGGGTGCGAGCTGGGTGGTGAGGTGCGCCCAGGTGTCGATGACGCTGCGGGGCCAGGTCCAGGTGTCCGAGGCTGCGGCGAGCGCGATCTCGTCGCTCTGCGCGAGGAGTTCGCGGAGGCGTTGGGGGTTTTGGGGTGGCGTGTAGTCGATGAGGGGGTTGGGTGCGACCCAGCTGTCCCAGTCGTCTTCGTCTTCAGCCTCTTCGTCCCAGTCGTCTTCGTCCCAGTCGTCTTCGTCCCAGCCATCTTCGCCCCAGGCGTCTTCGTCCAGGGCTTCTGCGTCGTCGTCGTCTTCATCGGGGTCGCCTGGGTCGAGGTAGGCGAGGTGCCGCTGGTAGAGCGCGCGCGCAGCGATGAAGTGGGGCGCTGCGTCGATGAGGGGGGCCTCGGGGTTCTGGGCAGCGCTTTGGAGGCGCGCGCTGGCGTCGTCGTCGAGGGAGGTGGCGTGGAGGAGGAGGTGCTTGGCGAGGTGGGTGTCGCGGTGTCGCCACGCTGCGGTGCAGGCGAGGTCGAGGAGGGTGGGGAGGTTGTCTGGGGTGAGGTGCGGGGCGAGCGCTGGTGTGAGGTGATGTGTGCCGAGGCGGGTGAGGGTGAGGAGGAGGAGGTTCCGGCAGGTGGAGTCGGTGAGGGTGAGGGCGATGGCGAGGAGATCGCTGGCGTGCTCGACGGTGGCGGTGAGGTGGATGATGAAGGGGATGATGAGGGTGGGCGTGGGCGTGGGGAGTATAGGTAGCCAGGGGAGGAGGGCGGGGGTGAGGTGGGGGCCCAGCTCGACGAGGTGATCCGGGAGGGGGAGGGCGAGGCTGTTGTCCTGGGACCTGCGCTGCCCGGAGGAGATTCTGGCGAGGTGTTGGGCGATGTGCTGGGCGACGCGCGGGGTGGGGGCGGTCTGGAGGAGGCTCCAGGGGAGGAGGTAGTCGAGGGCGCAGAGGAGGCGCTCGCGCTGCTCCAGGGAGAAGACGAGGAGGGGATTGTTCGGGTCGGTGGTGGGGCGGTCCGTCTCGTGAGCGACGAGGTCGGTGGCGGTGTGTGGGTTGCGTTGCAGCTCGTGGATGAGGGTGTCGAGGAGCGCGTCGAGGTGTGGGATGGGGGTCTTGGGGGCGAGGGTCATGAGGGCGAGGAGGAGGTGAGCGGTCTGGAGGTTGGCTGGGGTGAGGGCTTCGAAGTCGGCGCGGGGGTTGAAGTGTTCGGCGTCGGGGGTCTGGGCGCGGAGGTGGAGCCAGTTGAGGAGGTGCTGCGTGAGCTGGGGTTGGAGTGGTGTGAGGGCGTTGTTTCGGGTGATGACGTGCAGGCCGAAGGGGCCCTGGTAGATGCCAGCGACGGCGGCTGCGCTGGCGAGGGCGTCGCGGAGCGGGTCTTGCCGGTGCGCAGGGAGCTGTTGAAGGGCGTGGAGGAGGAGGGGGACGAGGCGCTCGGCCTGCTGGGGTGTGTGGAGGGCCTTGAAGCCGTCCTGGATGAGCGGGTCGAGGCGTTCGGGGGTGTCGGGGCCGAGGGCCTCGGCGTGGAGCACGAGGGTGAGCGCCTCGATGCGGGTGGCGGGATCGGGGTGTTGGAGGCGCTGCTCGAGTCCAGCGAGCTGCTGGTGTGTGGGGAGGTGTCCTGGCGTGGGGAGGCCGCGGAGGTAGTATTCGAAGTGGAGCTGGAGGGCGTCAGCGAGTGCGCTCATGGTGCTTGCTCGCCGTCGTTGAGGAGATCGTCCTGGCTCAGGTCCAGGATGCGTTGGCGCGGCTTCATGGCGAAGCGGTCGCGGAGGGGGTGTCTGGGGGGGACGGTGACGCGTATGGAGCGGAGCCCTGCGGGTTCGACCTCATCGGTGCGTCGCGTGGGCTGTCTGGAGAGGCGGACGCCGAAGCCGTCGATGAGGTCGAGGGTGGTGGCGGTGGAGGAGGAGAGGATGATGCCGCGGGCGCTGCCGCCGTCGAAGCGGACGTCGAGTGCGTCGAGGGGGAGGTGATGTCGCTGGCAGAAGCGCCAGCCGTTGGAGACGACGCGGAGGAAGTCCTGGGCGACCTGGGGTGAGAGCTTTCGCGCGCGGAGCCCGTGCTCGATGTGCTTGAGGGCCTCGGTGGCGGCGGGCTCCCAGTGGGGTGTGAGGAGGAAGGCGGTGACGGTGGTGTGTGCGTAGTTGGTCTTCACGTCCCAGACGCGGAAGGTGTCGAGGAGGGGTTGGAAGGCTTCGATGCGCTCGGTGCCCCAGGGGAGGACGCGGAGGTCTTCGGGCCAGGCGTCGAGGTGTCCGAGGAGGTAGGCGACGCCGAGGTGCGCCTGTTGGTTGAGGTCGAGGCGGACGAGGAGGTCGAAGATGTGGCGCCGGAGCGCGGGTGAGGGGGGCAGGTAGAGGAGGTCGCGGAGCTGGGCGAGGAGGTCCTGGACGGGGTGTGGCGCTTCGGGGGTCCAGGCGCCGAGGTCGGCCTCCTGCTCGGTGGGGTGTGTGGCGCGGGGGTCGAGCTTGTCGATGGCGGACTGTATGTCCTGTTTTGTGTTTTTTGATTTCTCTTTTTTATTGGCATCTCGGAGCGCGGGGAGGGCTTCGGGGTTGTTGAGGCGCTCCAGGGCGCGTGCGGCGGCGCCTCGTGTGGCGGCTTTGCTGGCGTTGAGGAGGGTGAGGAGGTGGGGGAGGGCCTGCGCGCCGCGTTGTTGGAGCGCGGTGATGGCGGGCTCCTGGAGGGTGAGGAGGTTGGAGGCGAGGAGGCGGAGGTCCTGCTCCAGGGTGGTGTGGCCCTGGTGTGCGAGCCACGCGACGAGGGGTGCGAGCTGGCTGAGCCGGTCGTCAGGTGTGGCGTCGAGGAGCGCTGCGGCGCCGCAGGCGAGGCGTCGCTCCCCGAGGAGGTGGGCGTAGGCTTTGATGAGCGCCTCGGTCCACTGGATCGGGAGGGCATGCTTGAGGATGCGGTGCCAGGCGAGGAGGTCGCCAGCGGGGTGCGTGATGAGGTGGGCCTGGAGGTGGGGGTCTGCGAGGAAGTCGGCGCCGCTGTCGAGGAGGCTCTGGGTGTAGTACCTGACGCTGTCGTGCTTGATGAGGGTGTTCAGGAGGTTGCGCGCGGGTTGTCGGGGGTCTTCGGGGTCGTGGGGCAGGTCGCCAGGATCGGTGTTGAAGAGGAGGTGGGCCCGCTGGTGGTGCGGGGTGTCCAGCTGTCGCGCGGCGAGCTGGAGGAGGCGTCGCGCGTCGCTGCCGTCTGGAGCGTCGAAGGCGCGGAGCTGCTGGGCGGTGAGGGGGTGCGCGGGGAGGGTGGCGAGGAGGATCAAGGCGAGGCGGTCGCGCGAGGCGTCGCCTGCCAGGGTCCAGGCGCGCTGGATGGCGTCCAGCGGAGGGTGGGGTGAGGCGGCGAGGGTGGCGGCGACGCTGAGGAGGTCATCCAGCTCGCTCAGGCCAGGGAGGAGGTCGATGAGCTCCCGGGGCTGGACGTGCTCCGCGACGGCGCGGAGGTGGCCGAGGAGCGCGGTGGCGTCGCGTGGGTGTGCGGCGATGCGGGCGAGGAGGTGCGGCACGACGGGCCTGCCCAGCGCGCGGAGCGCGTCGGGGATGCGGGTGTTGGGGTGCAGGGTGGCGTTTGGGCCGCTGAGGAGAGGGCTCCGCGCGGCCCGCTGGACGACCTCCGGGGCGGTGGCGGCGAGGTGGAACCAGCGCCAGGGCTCGGGTGAGACGTCGGTGAGGAGGTGGACGCGCTGCGCCTCGGGGAGGCTCTTGAGGACGGTGCCGAGGAGGTCCACGCCCGTATGGCTCCAGAGGTGGTGCCTGCCCTGGACGACCCGCTCCAGCTCATAGCGTAAGAGGCCGAGGGTGCGCTCGTGGAGGGGCCCGTCGAGGTGGTCGAGGGTGATGAGGGCGTAGAGGAGCTGGCTGGTGGTGATGTTCTGGAGGAGGGTGAGGGGGTCCCGGAGCCTGGAGGCGAGGTGTCGGGCCTCGCTGGGGTAGTTGGGGAGGCGGTCGAAGTTGGGGTGGAGGTCGGTGCGCTGCTGGCGCTGGGCCAGCGCGCGCTGGAGCCCCTCGACGGCGCGTGGGCCGAGGAGCTGGAGGGTGTCGAGGGGCCAGGGCGGGAAGCCGACGAGGGCGGCGAGCGGCGCGCGCTGTCCGAGGGCGTCGAGGAGGGGCGTGGCGCGCTCGTCCGGGAGGAGGGAGATCAGCTCGATGAGGGGCGTGAGGAAGGTGGAGACGTCTTCGGCGCAGGTGAGGGCGTGGACGCCTTCGAGGAGGAGGGGGTCGAGGTCTTTGGGGAAGCCGGGGCCTCCCAGCTCCAGGAGGCGGAAGGCGATCAGGGCGTCGGGGCGTGCGTTGGCGCGTGGGTTGGCGCCTGCGGCGAGGCGCTGGCAGGTGTCCTGGAGCCAGGCGAGGAGCTTGGGGTCGCCAGGCTTGAGCCAACGCGCGCGGATGGAGCGGATCGAGGAGGGGAGGTAGCCCTGGAAGGCAGCGGCGAAGGAGGTCATGGGCATCCCAGGTGTTGGAGCGCGCGAGGGGTTGGGTTATCCTGCCTTGCGGCTGGCGCGGCGGGCCTGAATTTAGGCTCAGTCTCTCAAGATCGCAAGAGGAGGCGCGCGTGGCGATCCGTGTGGAGGTGTTGGCGTCGTCGGGTGACCCGGCAGGCGCCGAGGCGGCGCAGCGCGCGCAGCGCGCCATTGAGCGCCTGCGCGCTGACGCGGCGGTCTTCTTGATCCCCGTGGAGTCGGCGGAGGACGCCGCGCGCCTGGAGATGCGGGGCTCTCCGACGGTGCGGGTCCGCGGCCTGGATCTGGACGAGGCGCCCCCGCCTTTGGGCCTGGCGCCCCGGCGTTACCGCGACGGCGCTGCCGAGGACGCCGCCCCCCCGGTCTGGCTCCTGGAGGCCGCGCTCGTGTCAGCGCTCCGGCCTCGCCGCGTCCTCATCCTCAGCGCCGAGGCCAGCGCGGCCGCGCTGGCCGGGGCGCTCTTCGGGCTGGTGGAGCGGAGCGGCGCCGAGGTCGTCGCCGCGTGCCTGGAGCCTGGCCTCCCCTGCGCCGGGGCGCGAGCCGCGCTGGCCGAGCTGGGCCTGGCGCCGCCCCCCGTGGTGCCGCTGGAGGAGGTGGCGCTGGAGCGCGTGGAGGCTGTGATCCTCCTGGGCGCGGTGGCCCCCCCTGAGCCCGTCCGGCTGGCGACGCGGTGCCTGCTGGCGTGGCCCGGGGTGGACGCGGCCCCCGAGGCGCCGCTGGAGGCCCTGCGGGCCTGCCGCGACGCGCTCCTGCGGCGCCTCCGCGCGGTGGTGGGCCGCGCCGCCCCCCGGGCGCTGGGGGTCGCCCCGCGGGGGGCGACCCGCAGCGCCCAGGCCGAGCGCGCGGCGGAGCTGCGCGTGCGCCAGGCCTGGGCGGCGCAAGCCGCCTTCGGGGAGGGCTCGGCGTCGGCGCGGCTGGAGGTGGAGGCGCTGGAGGCCGAGTGCGCGGCGCTGGAGGCCCGCGCTCAGGAGGACGGCGCGCCCCTCCCGATGGAGCGCCTGCGCTGGGCCTACCGCCTGGAGCGGCTGGACGAGGCGCTGCTCTGGCTCCTGCTGGCGGCTGGCCAGCGCGGGAGCGGCCCCGCGCTGACCCTGGGGCAGTGCGCCCATCTGCTGGGCGGCGTGGCCTCGACGGGGGCGGTGGTGGCGGCGCTCTCCGCCAGCGGCGCGCTGGCGCGGGGCGGCCTGGTGGTGGTGCGCGGCGAAGGGGGCCTCTTGATGCGCGAGGCGTCGCTGGCGCCGCACATCGCGGCGTGGCTCACCACAGGTCGCCGCCTGATGACCCCCGAGGTGGCGCGCTTTGGCGAGGCGCTGGGGCCGCGGTGGTCCCTGGGGGATGTGGAGGTGCCGCAGGTCTATAGCGCGCTGCTCCTGCCGCTGGTGCGCTCCTTCCTGGCGGCCCCCGGCGGCCCGCCGGAGGACGCCGGGCCCGGCGGGCTGGGGATGCCCCGAGGCGCCGCGGTGGTGGTGCGCGGGAGCGTGGGCTCGGGGCGGACCTTCGCGCTGCGCGCGGTGGCCGGGAGCGCTGGGTGCGGCATGCTGGTGCTGGACGGCGACCGGCTGGCGACGGCGCCGCGCGGCGAGGGCGTGGGGGCGCTGGAGCAGGCGCTGGCGGAGGCGGAGGCCTTCGGTGAGGTGGTGGTGCTGCGCCAGGCCGACTACGCCTTGATGGAGCCGGGGGTGCGGGCGGCGCTGCGGCGCGGCGTGGAGGGGCGCCGGGTGATCCTCTTCCTCTGCGCCGACGCCTCGACCCAGACCACCGAGTCGATCCAGGAGGTGGTCTGGCTGGAGGTCGGGCACCCAGGCTACGTCGCCGCCGTGGAGCCGCTCTGGCGGGCCCACGTCCCGCCGTGGAGCCTGGAGCCGCCGGAGGAGGAGCTGGAGCCGCTGGCGCGCTACGCCTCCTTGACCCCGGGGCAGATCCGCAACGCCGCGCAGCTGACGGCGCACCTCCAGGAGGGCGGCGCGGCGCTCCGGGGCGCCGCTGCCGACTACGCGGCGCGTGCGCAGCTCCACCGGGGCCTGGGGCAGCTGGCCAGCGCCGAGGAGAGCCGCGCGCGGCGCGAAGACCTCATCCTCCCCCCCGACGTGGCCGATCAGGTGGACGAGATCGTCGCGGCGGTGGCCAACCGCCAGCGCGTCCTCCAGCAGTGGCGCCTGCGGGAGCGGCTGCGGCGCGGCCTGGCGATCACCTGCCTCTTCGACGGCGATCCCGGCACGGGCAAGACCCTCTCGGCGGAGGTGATCGCCTCGGAGGTGGGGCTGCGCTTGATGCGCGTGAACATCTCCAGCATCGTGGACAAGTACATCGGAGAGACGGAGAAGAACCTGACGAAGCTCTTTGATCGGGCGCGGCCTGATCTGCACCTCCTGATGTTCGACGAGGCGGACTCGCTCTTCTCCAAGCGCTCCTCCAAGATCGAGCGCTCCACCGACCGCTACTCCAACATGGACATCAACGTCCTCCTCCAGCTCATCGAGCGCTTCGAGGGCGTCGCGGTGCTGACCACCAACCTCAAGGCCGGGATCGACCCGGCCTTTGAGCGGCGGATCTCCTTCAAGGTCCACTTCCCCATGCCCGATGAGGACGCGCGGCGCCAGATCTGGCAGCGCCTCTTCCCCGAGGCCTGGGTGCCGACCTCCGAGGCCATCGACTACGACTACCTGGCGACCTTCGAGCTGGCGGGCGGCGCCATCAAGAACGCGGTCCTGCGCGCCGCCTACAAGGCGGCGCGCCAGAACGTCCCCCTCAGCACCGACACGCTGGTGGAGGCGGCGATTGAGGAGGTTCGTGCGGCGGGGCATCTGGTGCGGGACGCCGGGATGTATTAGACTTGTCTCCAACACTGGCTGGTCCTTGCGGCGCCAGACGCGCCGCGCACCGGAGCGAACACATCATGGATGCCACCCCCCAGAGCGAGCGAGATCCCCAAGACCCCACAACCGTCACCCCCCAGGTCGAGCAACCCAGCGCCGCCGTCGAGGCCGCCGAGCAGAGCGCCGCCGTCCCGCGACCCAACCGCCAGCAGGGCCTCTCCGGCCAGAGCGAGGAGGTCCTCATGGCGATGAACCTCTACGCCGAGGGCCGCGGCGAGTACGTCCGACACGGCGCTGACGCCCTCTACGCCATCGGCCGCGTCGTCATGAACCGGGCTCGCTCGCGGCACTTCCCGGGGACGCCGTCCTCGGTGATCCTCCAGCGCTCCCAGTTCTCGTGGACGCGGACCTCGGACCCCAACTACCAGCAGACCTTCAACCCCACCAACGCTGCGGTCTGGGAGGCCTGCGTGAACATCGCGCGGGAGGTCCTCTCGGGCGGCGGCGGCGATCCCGCGCCGGGCGCCGACCACTACCACGCCAACTACGTCAGCCCCGACTGGGCCAACCGCCGCAAGCTGGTCGCCACCATCGGGGCGCACCTCTTCTACGACCTTGTCTCGGATGACAACGCCGCCGGGCCCGGCGCCCAGGACGATCAGCCCATGTTCCGCACGCCGCGGGAGTGGACCCCGGCGCCCTCCCTGGAGCAGATCCAGCGCCCCCAGAGCGCCGGCGGGCGGGTGCTCCGCCTGGGGCACTTCGGGCCGGCGGTGGCGGAGGTGCAGCGTCTCCTCTCGCTGGAGGACGACGGCTACTTCGGCGCCGACACCGCCGAGGCGGTCTTCGCCTTCAAGCAGGGCCACGGGCTCGGGGAGGCCGAGCGGGTGGGCGCCACCACCTGGGCGCTCCTCATGCAGACCAACGGCGGCGGCCGCGCCGAGGAGCAGAGCGGCGGCGTCCAGGTCGGCGGGCAGGGCCAGGCGGGCGCAGGCGCCCAGGGCCAGGGCCAGGGTCAGGTCGAGCAGCCCACCTTCCAGCCGCCCCGCGCCTGGACCGAGGCCCCCTCGCTCCGCGCCATCCGCGACCCCGCCAGCGGCGCCACCCTCCAGATCGGCCACTTCGGGCCGGCGGTGGCGGAGGTGCAGCGCCTCCTCATGATCAAGGATGACGGCTACTTCGGCGTGGACACCGCGCGCGTCGTCTATGCCTTCAAGCAGCAGCACAGCCTGGGAGAGGGTGAGCGGGTGGGGGCGACCACCTACCAGCGCCTCCTGGAGGTCCGCCGCGGCGTCCCCCCCGAGGGCCAGCAGAGCCAGGGGCAGGGCCAGGCCGAGCAGGGCCAGCAGGGCCAGGCCGGTCAGCAGGGAGGCCAGGGCTCCCGCTGGATCCCCGCGCCGGCGCTGGAGCAGATCCGCGCCCAGCAGGCGGTCCTCGACTACCGGATGGAGGGCGACGCGGTGAGCTTCGTCCAGCGCCTCCTCCTCATCGAGGCCGACGGCAAGTACGGCGACGACACCCGCACGGCGGTGCGCCAGTTCAAGGCCCAGCAGAGCCTCGGCGGCGGCGATCAGGTCGGCTGGTTCACCCTCCAGCGCCTGGAGGAGGTGGCCGCCGAGCGCGGCAACATCAGCGCCGACTCCTCCGCCCAGATGGCCCGCATCCTCGCCGTGGCCCAGTCCCGCGCGGGCTCGCAGCGTCCGGGGGGCTGGTGCTACCGCGCCGTCTCCACCTACATCGACGCCACCGGCTACGGGCGCATCTCCCGCGGCGGCTTCGGGCGGGCGATCCCCTCCGGCTACTGGTCCTACGCGCGGCAGTTCGCGGACTACCTCAACATGGGGGACAACGCCCGGCGCCTCGGGATCAAGCGCCTGGCGATCAACAACCCCTACGAGGCCCCGGCGGGCGCCATCGTCGTGGTCGCCCCGCGCTCCCCGGGCACGAGCCACCCCACCGCAGGAGACATCTCCATCGCGGGCGGCGACGGCACCTTCTATAATGATGGGAACATGAGCTACCGGGGCCGCGAGGCGTGGCCGCCTGCGCATGGCGGCGTCCTCGGCATCTACGTCCCGGATCTGTGACCTGGATGGGGGTACCAGGGGGCTCGCCCCCTGGCCGCCGGGGGGACCCCCCAGAAAAAAATAACAAGACAGTATAAAAGATTGTGTGTTTTTTTTGTAGGGGGGGGCGACCGCGGGGGGG
>CAUJGC010000249.1 GCA_963169075.1 Myxococcota bacterium | reverse complement strand
AGCGCCGCGCCCAGCAGCGGGAGCGCCGACGCCGGCAGCACCGGCGCCACCGCCCCCATCCCGCCGGTGTTGGGGCCGCGATCCCCCTCCTCCAGCCGCTTGGCGTCCTGCGCCGCAGGCAGGAGCGCCGCCCGCTGGCCGTCGCAGAGCGCCAGGAGCGAGACCTCCGGCCCGTAGAGCCGCTCCTCGATCACGATCGTCGCCCCGGCCTCCCCCAGCGCGCGCTCCTCCAGGAGCCGGCGCACCGCCGCCTCCGCCTCCTGGCGGTCCTCGGGGACGAAGACCCCCTTGCCCTGAGCCAGCCCGTCCGCCTTGACGACGACCTCCCGGTCCACGCCGCGCACATACTCCAGCGCGGCCTCCAGCTCCGAGAACGCCATGAAGCGCGGCCCGGGCACCCCCGCCGCCTGGAGCAGCCGCCGCGCGAACACCTTGGAGGACTCGATCTGCGCCGCCGCCCGACGCGGCCCGAAGGTCGGCACCCCCGCCGCCGCCAGGCTGTCCGCCAGGCCGTCCGCCAGCAGCCGCTCCGGCCCGATCACCACCAGATCCACCCCCTCCGCCACCGCGCAGGCCACCAGCGCCTCCGCCGAGGCCACCTCCGCCGCCCGGCGCACCCGCGCCATCCCCTCGACGCCGGGGTTCCCCGGCGCCACCACCACCTCCCGGACCCGCGGCGAAGCCGCCAGCGCCCACGCCAGCGCGTGCTCGCGGGCGCCCTGCCCTGCCACGAGGATCTTCAGCTCCCGGCTCATCCAGCGCTCCTTCTCAGAGGGCGTAGCGCCCGGTGAAGCAGGCCTCGCAGCGCCCTGGCGGCTCCTCCGCCGCATCCAGCGCCGCCCCCAGCCCGCCCAGCCCCAGGTAGCCCAGCGAGTCCGCTCCCAGGCGCTGCCGCACCTCCTCCACCGAGCGCCCGTGGGCCACCAGCTCCTCATACGTGGTCATGTTGACGCCCATATGACAAGGGTGTCGCACCGGCGGCGCGGCGATCCGGAGGTGGACCTCCCGCGCCCCGGCGCTCCGCAGCGCCTCCACCAGCGGCCCCGCCGTGGTGCCCCGCACCAGCGAGTCGTCCACCAGCGCCACCCGACGCCCCGCCACCGCCTCCCCGATCACCCCATACTTCAGCCGCACCCCCGCCCGACGCAGCCGCGCCGTAGGCTGGATAAACGTCCGCCCGATATAGCGATTCTTGACCAGGGCGGCCTCGTAGGGCAGCCCCAGCGCCGCCGCGTAGGCCTGCGCCGCAGGCAGCGCCGACTCCGGCACCCCCACCACGCACTCCACCTCCGCCGGCGCCTCCCGCGCCAGCTGGCGCCCCAGCGCCTCCCGCGCCGCCTGCACCCGCCGCCCCCCCAGCACAGAGTCCGGGCGCGCGAAGTAGAGCCACTCCAGCGAGCAGAACGCCCCCGCCTCCGCACGCCGCGCCTGGAGGCTCTCCACCCCTGCCGCCGTCAGCCGCACCACCTCCCCCGGGCGCACCTCCCGCACCACCTCCGCGCAGCCCATCGCCTCCAGCCCGCAGCTCTCCGACGCCACCGCCCAGCCGCCGCCGCTGAAGCGCCCGAGCGCCAGCGGCCGGAAGCCCCACGGGTCCCGCGCCGCGTAGACCGCCTCCGGCGTCAGGAGCACCAGCGCGTAGGCCCCGCGCGCCGCCGCCATGAAGGCCACCAGCGCCGCCGTCAACCCCTCCCCCGCCGCCACCCGCCGATCCAGCCAGCGCAGGATCGCCGCGCTGTCCGACCCCTCACCGATCCCCTCGCCGGGCACCTCCGTCAGGTGCCCGTTGTGCGCCAGCGCCAGCCGCGACGTCGCGAAGGGCTGCGCCTGCTCCAACCCCGAGCCCCCCGCCGTCGCGTAGCGCGTGTGGCCGATCGCCCACGGCCCCGGCACCTCACCGAACTCCTCCCCTCCGAAGACCTGATGCACCCACCCCAGCCCCACCCGACGACGCAGCGCCTCCCCTGGACCGCACGACGCGATCCCCGCGCTCTCCTGCCCCCGGTGCTGGAGCGCGTAGAGGCCCCACGACGCGCGGCGCGCCCCCTCACCCCCCGCCGGGAGGGCCAGCGCCACCACGCCGCAGGCCTCTCTCAGCTCGTGGCTCGCGTTATACACGGCGGCGCGCCCAGGCCATCGCCTGCTCAAAGAGCGCCAGGCCCAGGCGCCCGGCCGCGCGTCGACGCGCGGCCGGGCGCTGGGCCGGCGTGACGGCGTCCTCGGGGTGCGGCATCAGCCCCATGACAAGACCTGTATCGTCCGTCAAGGCAGCGATGTTCTCGATTGAACCGTTGGGGTTGTGCGGATACACGTTTTTTGCTCCAGCGGGCACCCGGTAGCGCAGCGCGATCTGACCCCGCGACGACCACCCCGCCACCGCCGACGACGACGCCACCAGCCGCCCCTCCCCGTGCGCCACCGGACACCCGATGGGCCCCGACAGCCCCCGCAGAAAGATCGAGCGTGACCCCGGCTCCGGCTCCAGCTCCACCCAGCGACACTCGAAGCGGCCGCTGGCGTTCGCCGCCAGCCCCGCGGCCTCCCCATCGCCCGGCAGCAGCCCCGCCGCCATCAGCGCCTGAAACCCGTTACAGATCCCCAGGATCGGACGCTCCGCGGCCACAAAGCCCGCCAGCTCCCCACCCAGGCCCGCGCGCAGCGCCTCGCCCCAGAGACGCCCCGCCCCCAGATCGTCCCCGTAGGTGAAACCGCCAGGCAGCACCATCATCTGAAACTCCCTCACCTCCCGCGTCCCCCGCAGGAGCGCCTCCACGGACACCACCTCCGGAGCACCACCCGCCAGCGCGCACGCCCGCGCCGCAGCGACGGCCCGGTTGGTCCCTGGGGCGTGGAGGATCAACACCCTCGGACGCATCACCTGCTCCTCACCTCACTCCCACTCAATCGTCGCGGGAGGCTTGCTCGTCAGGTCGTAGACCACCCGGTTCACCCCGCGGACCTGGTTCGTGATCCGATCCGCGATCTGCGCCAGCTCCTCCACCGGGAGCAGCGACCGATCCGCCGTCATCCCGTCCTGGCTCGTCACCGCACGCAGCGCGATCACCTGCTCGTAGGTCCGCGCGTCACCCATCACCCCCACCGTCCACACCGGCAGCAGCACCGCGAACGCCTGCCAGATCTCATCGTAGCGACCCAGCTCACGCAGCGCCTCGATGTAGATCCGATCCGCCTCGCGCAACACCGCCACCGCCTCCGGCGTCACCGCGCCCAGCACCCGGATCGCCAGCCCCGGCCCCGGGAACGGGTGGCGACCCACCAGCGACTCCGGGATCCCCAGCGCGCGCCCAAGCGCCCGCACCTCGTCCTTGAAGAGGCTCCGCAGCGGCTCCAGCAGCTTGAACGGCAGCCGCTCCGGCAGCCCGCCCACGTTGTGGTGGCTCTTGATCACCGACGACGGACCCCGGAAGCTCGTGGACTCGATCACGTCCGGGTAGAGCGTCCCCTGCGCCAGGTGCGTCACCCCCTCCAGCTGCTTCGCCTCCGCCTCGAAGACCTCGATGAAGAGCCGACCGATGATCTTCCGCTTCGCCTCCGGATCCACCACCCCCGCCAGCTCACCCAGAAAGCGCGCGCTGGCGTCCACCACCCGCAGCTCCGCCTCGAAGCTCGCCTCGAAGAGCCCCCGCACCTGCTCCACCTCACCGGCTCGCATCAAGCCCGTGTCCACCAGGATGCAGACCAGCCGCTCCCCCAGCGCCCGGCTGATCAGCGCCGCCGCCACCGTCGAGTCCACCCCCCCCGAGAGCCCGCAGATCACCCGCCCCTCCCCCCCGACCTCCGCCTGGATCCCCGCCACCAGCTCGTCCGCCAGCGACTCCATCCGCCACGTCGCCGGCGCCCCGCACACCTCCAGCGCGAACGCCCGCAGCAGCGCCTCACCCCGCTCCGTGTGCGATACCTCCGGGTGGAACTGCACCCCGAACACAGGGCGCCCCGACGCCTCCCGCACCGCCGCCAGCGCGCCGCCCGCGCTCATCGCCGTCGCCACGAAGCCCGGCGGCGCCTCCTTCGCCCCGTCCCCATGAGACATCCACGCCACAAACCCCGACCCCATCCCCCCCAGGAGCGGGTCCCCTTCAGCCGCCGCCGTACACGTCACCGGCGTCCGCCCGTACTCCCGCACCTCCCCCTGCACCAGCCGCCCCCCGAACGCCTCCACCAGGAGCTGCATCCCGTAGCAGATCCCAAGCACCGGCGCCCCGTGCTCCAGCACCCCGCGCGCCAGCGTCGGCGCCTCCGCCGCGCCCACGCTCGCCGGTCCCCCCGAGAGGATGATCCCGCGGCACGGCGGCAGCGCCTCCTGCGCCCGCGGATCAAAGCACGACCAGACCTCCGTGTAGACCCCAAGCTCCCGGATCCGCCGCGCGATCAAGAGGGTCGTCTGAGATCCGAAATCCAATATCAAGATACCGCTGTCAAGATGCTCCAAGCCTCACCCCTCTCCCGTCATGACGTCATGCACGTGGCTCTCCCGGAGCCCCGCTGGCGTGATCCGCACGAAGCGCGCCCCGCGCTGGAGGCTCGGGATGTCCGGCGAGCCGGTGTAGCCCATCCCGGCGCGCAGCCCGCCCAGGAGCTGATGGAGCACCTCACCCACCGGCCCACGGCTCAAGAGCTGGCCCTCCACACCCTCCGGCACCAGCTTGTCCGACGCCACCGCGTCCTGGAAGTAGCGATCCCGGCTCCCCTGGCTCATCGCCCCCACCGAGCCCATCCCCCGGTACACCTTGTACGCCCGACCCCGGTGGTAGAGCGTCTCCCCAGGCGCCTCGTCCGTCGCCGCCAGCAGGTTCCCAAGCATCGCGCAGCTCGCCCCCGCCGCCAGCCCCTTCACGATGTCGCCCGCCGCCTTGATCCCGCCGTCTGCGATCACCGGCACCCCGTAGGCCGCCGCCGCCGCCGCGCACGCCGCCACCGCGCTCAGCTGCGGCACCCCCACCCCAGCCACCACACGCGTCGTGCAGATGCTCCCCGGCCCCACACCCACCTTCACCGCGTCCGCCCCCGCCTCGATCAGCGCCACCGTCGCCGCCGCCGTCGCCACGTTCCCCGCGATCAGGTTCACCGCCGGCGCCAGCGCGCGCAGCGCGCGCACCGTCTCGATCACCTTGCTGCTGTGGCCGTGGGCCGTGTCCACGAAGATCGCGTCCACCTCCGCCGCCAGGAGCACCTCCGCCCGCGCCAGGTGCGCCGCCCCAGCCCCGATCGCCGCACCCACCGCCAGCCGACCCGCGCTGTCCAGCGTCGCCCCCGGGCGGATCGCCCGGCGCGCGATGTCCCGCAGCGTCGTCAGCGCCACCAGCCGCCCGGCCTCGTCCACCACCGGCAGCCGCTCCACCCGACCCTCCACCATCAGCTCACGCGCCGCCGACGCCGAGATCCCTGCGGCCCCCACGATCACCTCGCGCGTCATCCGCGACGCCACCGGACGCTCCAGCTCCTCCTGATAGAGCACGTCACGGCGCGTGATCACCCCCACCAGCCGCCCCGCCTCGTCCACCACCGGCAGCCCCGACACCTGGCGGCTCGCCATCAGCCGCACCGCCTCCCCCAGCGGACGCTCCGGCCTGATCACCAGCGGCTCCGTGATGAACGGCGACCCCGACCCCTTCGCCAGCCGCACGTGCCGCGCCTGCTCCTCCGGCTCCAGGTTCCGATGGATCACCCCCAGCCCCCCCAGCTGGGCCATCGCCGCCGCCATCGACCACTCCGTCACCGTGTCCATCGCCGCCGAGAGGAGCGGCATCCCAAGCCGCAGCCGCCGCGTCAGCCACGTCGCCGTGGACACCTCGTGAGGCAGCACCTCGCTCGCCGCAGGCGTCAACAACACATCATCATACGTCAACGCCAGCGCGACATCGGCCTCAAGCATCCACTCGCCTCCCGCTCAGCTCACGCTCATCACCACGAGCGCGATCGTGCTCACCACGCCCAGCACACACAAGAGCCCCACCAACCCGAAGCCCGCCATCGCAAGCATCGGCCGCTCACGCACCACCAGGTTCACGTCGCGCGTCATGCGACGCGTGAAGGTCACCGGACACTGGATGTGCATCCGCCCCTCCACCGCCATCTGGAGCGCGCCCATCATCTCACCCACCGAGCCCCAGCGCGCTTGCGGAGCCTTCGCTGTCGCCCGCTGCACCACCAGCCCATACTCCCCGGGAGGCATCCCCTGATGCGGGCTCGGCGCCTCGAAGAGCCCAGGCACCGCATCCTCGACCACCCCGGTCAGCATCGCGGCCACCGTCTTCTTGTGCGCGAGGTAGTGCCGCAGCGTCAAGAACTCATGGAAGACTACACCCAGGCTGTAAACGTCGCTCGCCTCACCGATCACGTCCGTCTGACCCAGCGCCTGCTCCGGCGCCATATAGGCCGGCGTCCCCATCAGCGCCCCATACTGCGTCTCGAACGCCCGGCTGCTCCCGCCCTCCGCTGCGCCCTCCAGCGGCGACGCCTCGCCGCTCTCCGCTGGCGGTGGCTCGTCCAGCGTGCTCCGCACATCCCCCAGCCGCTTCGCCAGCCCCCAGTCCATCACCGTCACCTCCCCCCACGGGCCGATCATGATGTTCGCCGGCTTGATGTCCCGATGGATCACCCCGCGCTCGTGGGCGTACTGGATCGCCCGCAGCACCTCCATGAAGATCTGCGTCCGGTACTCGAAGGTGAAGCGCGCGTGGGTCGCCGCGTCCCCGTCCCGGAGCCGCTGGATCACCTGCTCCATCGTCTGCCCCTCCACATACTTCATCACAAAGAAGTAGTGGCCCTGCGCGTCCACCCCCACGTCGTGCACCGGCACGATGTTCGGGTGCTCCAGCTGCCCGATCGTCCGCACCTCCTCCGCGAAGCGCACCACCGAGCCCGCGTGGCGCTGCTCCACCCGCAGCCGCTTGAGCGCCACCAGCCGGTCGATGTCGTTGTCCCGCACCAGCGCCACCTCACCGACCCCGCCGCGCCCCAGCTCGTGCAGCTCCTCGTAGCGATCCCGATCCTCCACCACCAGCTTCGCGTCGCCGCCGCTCACCTTCACCCGCGGCAGCACCGTCGTCCGCCCCGCAGGCGGCATGCTCAACGTCCCCGCCGCCAGCGGCGCCCCCGCGCTGCTCTCCTCACCCACGAGCACCGTCTCCGAAGCCCACCCCTCGGCCAACGTCTGGCCGCCCGCCTCACCCGAGGCCAGCGTCCCCGCCAGCGCCTCCTCCAACCTGCCGTCGCCGCCGCTCACCTTGCTCACCTGCTCGCCTCGCATCGCGCCGCTCCTCTCTGCCGGAGGTCCCTGACAAGACCCCTCCAACGTAGCGCCGGACTCCTGCGCCGCAAGGGGGGGACGCGCATTTTTGCAACCATGAACCAAAGCATCAAGGGTTCAACGCCCTCAGAAACGAGATCAAACCTCCTCTCCTCGCTGCTCGGCCTCTGCGGCCTGCGCCTGGGAGGACGCGTCGTAGAGCGGCCCCAGCACGCGGCGACGCACCGCCTCGCGCTGACGCGCGCGGTACTCTGCGTGGGACGCCAGCCCGCCGCGGCTCAGCAGCCACGAGCGCTCATCCATGATCTGCACCTCAAACGGGAAGAAGAACCGGATCTCCGGCTGCGCCTCCAGCCCCCGGCTGATCTCCGACACGCTCCGGCGCAGCTCCACCTCGCTCAGCCCCATCCGCTGCAGCCGGATCAGCATCTCCCCCGCATACGGGTTCGCCACCCGCACCATCTGCCGACACGTGAACTGGATCGAGTGATACGCCAGCGAGCTGTACGGATTGTACGACGGCGCCGGAGAGCACGGGTACGGCGTCGCCTGCACCCGCTGCCGCAGCTCCCCAAGCACCGTGTGCCGCTGCCGCTTCCCCGCCCGCACCTCCTCCTCCAGCCCCTCCACCTCCTGCTGCAACCACCCCATGTCCAGCAGCGTGTTCCGCGCGCGGCTCGGCTTGGTGTTGGCGAACATCACCACGCTGTTCTCCGTCAGGTACTTCACCACCAGCACCGCGTCGAAGCGCTCCCGCGTCACAAAGCGCAGCCCCACCCGGTCAAACACGTCCGCCGCCACGTTCTCCGCCTTGTGCAGCAGCTTCAGCGCCAACGAGTGCCGCGGCTTCACCGGCTTGAACTCAAAGCGCGCCAGCGGGATCGCCATCGGACCATGACCCAGCGACCACCCCTCCTCCGTCAACGACAGGTGCGGCTCAAAGCGATCCAGGATCTGACGCCGGATCTGCTCCCCGAAGTGATCGTTGAAGTAGCTGTAACAATGGCTGAACGTGTGCATCAAGCGCAGCAGCGTACACGCCCAGCGCTGCCGCGTCGCCCCCGCGTCCGTCGAGCACGCCAGCAGCAGACGACGCACGTCCTGCTCCTCGCGCACCTCCTCATCCATCGAGAGCCCCGTGTCCACCAGCACCTCCCGATCCAGGAAGTGCAGCGCGTCCACGCGGATCTTTTCGATCTCGGCGCGGTGCTGTATGTTGCCCCAGTCATAGCCGTAGCACCACAGGAACTCCTCCGCCTCGGCCAGAGAGTTCACGTGGAGGCGCGCCACATCAATCGCAGACCCTCCCCCCACCAGGCTGCTGATCGTCTCCCACGCAAAGAAGACATCCAACGGATCGCTCGGCATAGCCCCTCGCCTACACACCCACACACACGCCCCCCCTGCCACGCCCTCGCCCCCACTCTACCCCATCCCCACCCCTCAACACCACACCCCACCCCACGCCATGTCCCACCGCACCCCCCAAGCCCTCCTCCTCGCCGCCACCCTCACCGCCCTCTTCGCCTCGCAGGCCCAGGCCCAGAGCCTCCCCCCCATCCCCACACCCCTCCTCGTCCCCCAGGCCGCTGCCGCCGACCCCTTCGCCGCCCTCACCCCCCTCCCCGCCTTCGCCGCCGCCGACCCCGGCGCCCTCCAACCCCTCGTCCTCAGACCCCAGGGCCTCCTCTTCGACTCCCCCAAGGACGGACCCTCCGCCCTCACCCTCACCCTCACCGGCCTCGGCCTCGCCGCCGTCCTCTCCACCGAGCTCTTCAAAGACCACCTCGCCCCAGACCAACCCCGCGTCACCGACCCCAACCCCATCGACCGCGGCATCCGCAACGCCCTCCACTGGGACGAGGACCGCATGGGCGCCGCCGCCCTCACCAGCGACCTCCTCCTCTTCGGCCTCTTCGGCTCCAGCGTCTTCTGGACCCCCGCCCTCTCCAAGCTCGACTACGCCACACACCTCGAGATCAACCTCGAGACCCTCCTCTTCACCGCCCTCCTCACCCAGACCGCCAAGTTCCTCGTCGGGCGCGAGCGACCCTACGCCGCCTTCGACTCCCAGGAGCCACGCGGCGTCGATGACAACCTCTCCTTCTTCTCCGGACACACCTCCCTCACCTTCTCCCTCGCCACCGCCAACGCCGTCATCCTCGCAGACTCCTACCCCGACCAGAAGCTCCTCGCCTACGCCCTCCCCCTCACCCTCGCCGCCTCCACCGCCTACCTCCGCATCGCCGCCGACAAGCACTACTTCACCGACGTCCTCGTCGGCTTCCTCGTCGGCTCCACCGTCGGCTACCTCGTCTCCAACTGGCGCCTCGACCGCTGGGGACACGCCGAGGAGTGACCCCTCCCTTCGCTTCACTGGCTTGCACACAAAAACAATCAAGAGTCGATACAAAATGACCACAAAAAGAACCTCTATGCTCCTCTCCCTGCTCCTCCTCGCGGCTTGTGACGCGGGCGCTTCGGGCGGGGGACCGCCGCTGCACCTGGTCGCGTATGAGGGCTCGCACGTGCTCGCCATCGATCAAGCAGGCGAGGGGGTCGTCGCGGGGGTGGGGTCGAGCCTGGCGCATCTGCCAGCGAGCGGCCTGCGCCCTGGCGCGAAGCAGCGCGGGCTCTCGCTCTCCTCGGTGGGGTACAACCAGCTGGAGATCAACGCCATCGCCATCTCGCCGCGGGATCGCACCGTCGCGGTGGGCGGCACGGGGCAGATCCACATGAGCGGCTGGGTCGGGCCCTCGGGGGGCGGCGGCATGGCGGGGGACATCCAGACGGGCGGCCCCGTCCACAGCCTCGACTTCTCGCCGGACGGCGCCTGGCTGGCCGCCAGCTCCGGCGTCTATGACGTCAAGACCCAGCAGCTCCTGGCGAGCTTCACCCGCCCCGCCGAGGGCGAGGCCGCGCCCGAGCCCCTTGGGGCCGAGCGCGCCATGTTTGTCCGCTTCGTCAAGGGCGGCGCCCAGGTGCTCGTCATCGGGCCGGGCCTGGCGACGCTGCACGACGCCAGGACCGGCGCGCACCTCCAGACCCTCGACGGCTGCGCCCCCACCTCGACCCTCTCCGTCCTGGCGGCGCTCTCGCCGGATCGCACCCACCTCGTCTTTGCCGACGACCTCGCCATCTCCAGCTGCCGCTTGAGCGGCGACGCCTGGGCGCGCGAGGCCAAGCAGCACAAGCTGGCCGAGCGGCCGCGGGCGCTGGCGTTCTCACCCGACGGCGCCTCCCTCGCCGTGGCAGCAGATCGCTCGATCTTCACGATCAAGAGCGAGGATCTCAGCCTCATCCACCACATCGACACGGCCAGGACCTCCAACCTGGGCAGCTCGATGTCCCTCAACCCGGCCATGCTCGACCTGGTCTGGGACCCTCAGGGGCCTCACCTCTTCGTCTTCCGCGCAGACAATCAGCTCGCGACCTACACCCTGCCTTGACGCGCGCCATGACCTCACGAGGTAGGTGACGGCCGCGCGCCGCGTCGTTAGGTTGTCCCCGGTGGATGGCCCCACCCCAGGAGCCCTTATGACCTACGCGCGCCCCCTCGCTGTCATCATCCTCATCCCTTTCACAGCCCTGACAGCCTACGCCATCTACGACGTCGGCTTCCTCGGCGTCTTCGAGCACCAGCTCGCCGCCTCCGGCGGCTGGCAGGTCTTCACCGACCTCGCCATCGCCCTCCTCATCAACCTCCTCTGGATCGTCCCCGACGCCCGGAAGACCGGGCGCAACCCCTGGCCCTACGTCGCCCTCACCCTCGTCCTGGGCTCGTTTGGTCCCCTCCTCTACCTGCTCTTGAAGGGGAAGCCCCCCCCGGCCCCGTAACGCCCTGCTCCGCTGCGCTTCACAGGACGAACGGTGCCGGTCCCCCCCGTGACGGGGGGGACACCGACGGGTCGCTGGGGCCGGTGGGTGGCCTCGTGATCGGTGCAGAGCGCCTGGAGGCCTCCAGGCGCCAGGGGGCTCAGGGGCATGACGTGGACGCGCTGTTCAACGCGACGTCCCAGGCCCACACCTCTTCGGTCGGCGCGCCCTGGTCATCCACCCCGTAGCTCACCCAGCCCAGGTAGGCGCTGGTGAAGGTCAGCTCCTGGGAGAAGCCCTCCACCCCGTCCCCGACGAGGCGGACCCGGCTGGCGAAGGTCCGGCACGGCACAAAGGAGGTGGCGATGGGCGCCCCGTCCGCCGCCAGCACGTCCACGCTGAGCGCCCGAGGCGCAGTCCAGGGGATCCCCGCGCCGAGGTGGAGGAGCGTCTGGGCTCCAGCGCGGGTGATCCGGCGCGTGGTGAAGGTGTGCGGCGTCAGGTTGAGCCGAGGGCTCTCCTGCCCCGACGCCGCGGCGCGGCTCCGATCAACCCCGGTCTCCCACGCGTCGACCTGCTCGCTCCCGGGGGTGCTGGGGGCGGCGCCGTGCGCGAAGCGCAGCGGCGTCGGGTCCAGCACCCCCGTCGTTTGGGTCGCGGTGAGCCCGATCGCGTCACCGCCGCGCGGCGTCAGCCCCATCGAGAGGGCCACAAGCTGGATGCTCACGCGGTGGATCTGCTCGGTGTTGCGCGCCGACTCCACCTCCATCTGGAAGGACCCGATGTGCGTGCCCAGCTCCAACACCTCAAGCCCCGACGCGGCCTCATCCACCGGGAGGAAGAGGCCCTCGGTCCAAGAATGCGCGCCCACGGCAGCCCCGAGGAGCTTGATCTGCGCCTCGTCCAGCTCCACCTCAAAGCGAAGCTCGAAACTCCTGGGGACGGTGGTGTAGTAGACCTCTGTCAAGTCAAGCCTCACCCCCCGCTCTACCGTCACCTCCATGCGCCACACCGGCAACACAACCTCCTCGCCGCTCCCGCCGCTCAACATCAGCACGCCGATCGCCTCCCCCGACGGCTCCTCCCCCGGCGCGGGGGCCGCAGGCCCCTGCGGCCCGACCTCGCCTTGAGGCCCCTGCGCTCCCTGTGGCCCAGCAGGCCCCTGCGGCCCAGCAGGGCCGACCTCGCCTTGGGGGCCAGCCTCACCTCGGGGCCCCTGCTCCCCGGCCAGTCCGCGCGGCCCGACCTCGCCTTGAGGCCCCGCGGGCCCTGCCGGGCCCTGCGCTCCTGCCTCCCCCGGCGCCCCATCCACCCCCGGCGCCCCATCGGCCCCCGGCGGCCCTGCCTCGCCTCGCGGCCCCTGGGCGCCGTCGGCCCCCGCCGGGCCGACCTCGCCTCGCGGCCCCTCCGGCCCGGTGCGCTGCTGCTGAATCGAGGCCAGCTCCTCCTCCAGCGCCGCGATCCGCTCCTCCAGCGCCGCGAGCGCTGCGGTCTCCTGCGCCGCGTCGTCGCGGTCGGGCTCCACCAAAAAGCCCGTCAGCGCGACGAGGACCGAGGCGAACACGCAGGACAACATGCTGATTTTATTCATATTCAAGACCATCCTCGCGGCGAGCAGCCCCTGGGATCTGGCCTGCTGGAGCAGACCCGACGACTGAAGCCCCAGGTATAGCCGAGGCGCCCGGGCGCTGCCAGCTTTCTCCAGGGCGCGGCGAGGCGCCCTGCCCTCTTCGCAGGCTGCGCGGGATGGCCTAGAGGGGGGGTGGGGCGTCGGGGGGGAGGCGAGCGGGAAGGAGCGCGGCGGGATGAGCGAGGGTGTGGGGGCGGAGGGGCGAGGCGAGGCGCCGCTGGTGACGCGGGCGTTTGTGTTGTTGGTGTGGGGGCATCTGTTGCAGGCGCTGGGGTATGCGCTGATGCCGCTCCTGCCGCTCTATCTGGCGCACCTCGGGGCGAGCCGGGCGGAGGTGGGGACGATCATGGCGACGAGCGCGCTGGGGGGGCTGGCGCTGCGTCCGGGGGTGGGGTGGGCGCTGGGGGCGTGGGGGCGGCGCCCGGTGCTGGCGCTGGGGACGGGGGCGCTGGTGGTGGGGATGGGGCTGGTGGGGCTGGTGACGGAGCTGGGGCCGCTGATCTATGTGAGCCGGATCGTGACGGGGATCGGGATCGGGACGCTCTTCACGGGGTATTTTACCGCGGTCTCGGATGTGATCCCTGCTTCAAGGAGGACAGAGGGGATCGCGCTCTTCGGGATCTCGGGGCTGGTGCCGCTGGTGGTGGGGCCGTTTGTGACGGAGCTTGGGGTGGGCGGGCCGGAGGTGCGGTGGCTCTTTCCGGTGGTGGGGGCGGTGATCGCGCTCTCGTTCGGGGCCATCGCGGCGCTGCCGGAGACGGGTGGACGCGCGGCGGTGGGAGGGAGCGGCGAGGGGGCTCGGGGCTCGTCGTGGGGTGCGCTGCGGCAGCGGGCGCTGTGGCCGGTGTGGTGGGCGACGGCGCTCTTCGCGGCGCAGGTGGGGGCGTTCATGACGTTTGTGGTCGTGGTGGCCGCGGCGCGCGGAGTGGAGCGGCCGACGTCGATGTGGCTGACGTATGCGGCGGGCGCGGTGCTGGTGCGGCTGGTCGGGGCGAGGCTCCCCGACCGGGTCGGGGCGCGGAACATGGTGGTGCCGGCGCTGGGGTGCTATGTTGGGGCGCTGCTTGGGGTGGCCGCGGCGGAGGGAGGGTGGGGGTTCGCTGCCGCCGGGCTCCTCGCGGGGCTCGGGCATGGGTATGGGTTCCCGGTGCTCACCAGCCAGGTCGTGCAGCGGGTCGCCCCGCACGAGCGCGGGGCCGCGCTGGCGATGTTCACCGGGCTCTGGGATCTGGCCGGGCTGGTGGGGACGCCGCTCGTCGGCGCGCTTGGGGATGTGATCGGGGATCGGGGGATGTTCGCCGCCGCTGCGCTCGCAGGCGTCCTCGGGCTGGCGGTCTGGGCTGCGCTGGAGATCATGGG
>CAUJGC010000248.1 GCA_963169075.1 Myxococcota bacterium | reverse complement strand
CCCCGGGAACGCGCGCCAACCCCCCGCCACCGCCCGCACCCGCCCCAGCCGCTGCACCGCCGGGTGTGACACCACGGCCTGCGTCCCGTCATCCATTCGATGCATCTGCTCCCGTCCTGCGCTATCCTGAGCGCCGCCGCGCCGCGCCGCACGGACCTTGCTCCGCAGGCGTGGCCTTGTCTACCCCCACAAAAATACCCCTCCCGGAGCCTCATGACCGCCTTCAAGGTCGCCCTCCTCCACCAGCTCAAGCCCCGCCAGGGGCGCGTCGTCTGGGCAGGCACCACCAAGATCGCCCTCTTCCTCATCGACAACCAGGTCTACGCCATCAAGAACTTCTGCCCCCACGCAGGCGGCAGCCTCGGCACGGGGCCCGTCCGGGGCCTCGTCGTCTCCTGCCCTCGCCATGCCTGGGGCTTCAATGTCCAGACCGGCGCCTGCCTCCACAACCCCGCCTTCGCCGTCCAGACCTACCCCGTCGAGGTGCGCGGACAAGAAGTCTGGGTCGAGGCCCCTGCGGAGGGGTTGGCCTGACTCTTGCGCAGGCGCTGGGGCATCCGCCTGCCGTGGGCGGGCGAACCCTCGTGCCCCGGGTGACGCTATGAAGCCTCAACACCTCGTTCGTGCGAGCCTCTTTGCTGCGCCGCTGATCTTCGCCCTGACAAGCTGGCCTGTCAGCGCGGCGTGGGGTCAGGAGGAGGCTTCATCCACTGTTGCGGCAACCCTCTCCATGAGCGATCGCTGGGCCGAGCTGGGCATCATGGCCGGCCTGGTGGCCGTCATCCTGCTCTTGCGCTGGATGGACCGGCCGGTGCGCTCGGAGACGGGCTCCTGGTCCCGCCTCCCGTTCGGGCGGGAGCGCGACGAGGAGCCGCCGCGGCGTTGAGCGGGCCTCAGCGCCGCAGCAGCGTCGGCAGCAGCGCCTGCATCGCCGCCAGGATCAGGTCGCGGGAGGCGCGGAACGTCTCCAGGCGCTGCCCGATGGGATCGAAGATGTCGCCCTGCGGCGTCGCCCAGTCCCCCAGATAATAGAGACGGTCTTCGACCTCTGGATCAAGGCGCAGCGCGGCCTCGCCGTGGGCGTCGGACATGACGATGACGGCGTCGGCGCTCTGGAGGAGCGAGCGGGTGAGGCCCTGGCTGCGGTGCTCCCGCACGTCCAGGCCCAGCTCGTCGCACACGGTGACGACCTCGGCGGGGGCGGGCTGCCCCTGGAGGTTGAGCGTCCCGGCGGAGGCGATCCTGGCGGGGCGCTTCAGCTCCTCGAACATCCCGCGGGCGATGGCGGCGGCCATGACGGAGCGGTGGAGGTTGCCGCTGCAGACAAAGAGCAATCGCATGGTGTGGGGCCTCAGGTGATGGCGCCTGCGAGGAGGCGCTGGTAGGGGAGGGGCAGGGCTTCCGGGAGGCGGGCCTGGGCGGCCAGCGGGGCGATGTCGACGCTGGAGAGGGTCTGCCAGAAGAGGACGGGGCCGTCCGGTCGGAGGTGCGGGCGCCGCAGCTCATCCAGCAGCGCCGCGCAGGTCTTGGCGGTGTAGGTCGGGTCCAGGTGGACGCCCCCCGCCTCCAGGAGCGCCTGCGCCTGCTGGCCTCGCCGCGTCGGGACGCCGTAGCCCGCGCCGAAGTAGGCGTGGCGGATGGGCAGCTCGGCGGGGGTGGGCCGCAGCGCGGGGATGCCCGGGTCGTGGGCGCGCAGGAGGCGCAGCGTGCGCCACGCCAGCGCCGCCACCGCCGCGCTGTGGCAGAAGGCCACGTCCACCACGCGCACCCCCACCACCTCGCAGGTCAGCCCTCCCAGGCGCAGCCCAAGCCAGAGCCCCGCGTGGGTGCCCCCCGTGCCGCAGGTCACGTAGACCCGCGCCGGCGCCGGCGCCTCGCCGCGCTGGACCTGCGCCGCCAGCTCCAGCCCGGCCTCCACGAAGCCGAGCGCCCCCAGCGGGCTGGAGCCCCCCGCCGGGATGGCGTAGCGGCGCTGGCGGCTGGTCAGGGCCCAGCGGGCGCGCTCCTCCAGCCAGCGGAGCGGGACGCGAGGCATCCCCTCGGCCAGCGTGAGGTGGGCGCCTGCGGCGATGATCGCCCGCAGGTTGGTCAAGACGTGCGGCGTGACGGGCTGGGGGAAGTGCAGCACGTGCGTCTCCAGGCCCATCGCGCGGGCGTAGAGCGTCGTCGCCAGCGCGTGGTGGCTCCCCAGCGCGCCCATCGTCCAGATCGCATCGGCGCCCTGGCGCTGCGCCTCCGCCAGCAGGAACTCCAGCTTGCGGACCTTGTTGCCGCCGTAGAGCGACCCCGAGCGGTCGTCCCGCTTGATCCAGACCCCGCCGGGCGGCGGCGTCGCGCCGCTCCCGCCGGGCAGCTCCAGCGGCTCCACCGGGGTCGGGGTCGTCGTCAGCGGGACGTGCGCGATGCAGGCGCGCAGCCTCGGGAAGCGCTGGAAGAGCTGAGGCTCCGGAGAGCTTGATGTGTTCATGATATATCTTGAGATGGTTTCGGGTGTTTCATGAGATGTTCTGGATATATCAAGGCGGGAAGACGCGCAGGGTGTCGCCGCCCGGAGCGGCGCGGAGGAGGCCGTCAGGGGTGGGGGTGAAGGTGAAGCCGCGGTGCTGGAGGGGCAGGGGCTGGGCGGCCTCGGGGGGGAGGGGGGCGAGGGCGGGCGCCCAGGAGGCGCCGCCGTCCTCGGAGGCGAAGACCTGGCCCTGGCCGGTCCAGACGGTGAGGCGCTGGGGGCTGGTGGCCTGGACGTAGGCGATGTCGTGTCCTGCGCCGGTGTGGGGTCGCGGCGGCGGGACGGTGCGCCAGGAGGCGCCGCCGTCCAGGGTGAGGAGGAGGTCGCCGCCGCGGGTCACGGCGTCGGTGCGGCAGCGCTGGGAGCGGACGAGGAGGGCGCCGGGGTGGTCGGGGAAGGCGATGAGCTGGGCGGCGGCGGTGGTCATGCGGTGCGCCGGGGCGTGGACCGGGGCGAGGCGCCAGGTGGCGCCCTGGTCGTCGGAGCGCCAGAGGGCGCCCTCGGTCTGGGGGTCGAGGACGCCGGGCTCATCGCAGCGCCCGGCGTCGCCCAGCCAGAGGGCGCCGTCCGGGGTCGCGACCACCGCCGCGACGGGCTGGGGGCGGTGCGGGGTGGC
>CAUJGC010000247.1 GCA_963169075.1 Myxococcota bacterium | reverse complement strand
CGGGGCACTGCGTGGCCCGGGGCCCCGCGGGGGTGGGGGGCGGGGGGGTGGTGGGGTAGCGCCAGGGGGACGACGCCACCAGCGCAGGGGGCTTTGAGGTGGCGCGGGGGGGGCGCTTTGAGCTCTTCGGGGTGCCGTTCGCGGTGCGTTCGGGGCGGCTGACGCTGCCCGGGGGATCGCTGCGCGATCCGCCCGCGCAGGGGCCGAGCGATGGTCCCGTGGGGCTCTTCGATCCGGATCAGCCCGCGGTGACGCTGCCGCTGGAGCCGGCGCTGGACTTTACGGCGCGAGGCTTCGCCGTGGACACCCACATCCTGGTGCAGGTGCGGGGGCCGCTGCGGAGGCCGGAGCTGATCCTGACCTCCAGCCCGCCGCTGCCGGAGTACCAGATCCTGACGCTCTTGATCACCGGGCGGGTGGACACGGTGGATGATCGCAACGGGGACGTGCGTCGGCAGGTGGCGGCGCTGGTCTCTCGCTTCCACACACCGTCGCTCTCGCGGCAGCTCTATGATCGGCTGGGCGTGGACAAGATCGGGCTGGGGTTCGGGGCGTCGATCGCGCAGCCGATCTTGACGGTGGGGAAGCAGATCAACCGCCAGCTCTATGTGGAGTCGATCTACCACCACGACGCGCCGCCGGAGCAGAACGCGAAGGAGGGGCGGGTGGAGTACCGGCTGGACCCCTTCTGGACGGTGGACACGGCGTATGGAGACGCGGCGGTGGGGAGCGTGGGGATCTTCTGGCAGTCGAGCTTCGGCGGTCCGCGGCCCACGGCGCCGCCCTCGACGTGGGGGGATGAGGGCGCGGCGGGCGGAGGGTTGACAGGGGCAGGGGATTGACCTAGGCCAGACGGGTGACGCGTCGCGTCATGGCGCCCCTCCCCCTCTGCTCCGAGCCGCTGGATGCATTCCAACCCCTCTCTTTCGCAGGAAGTGGGCTTGCGGCGGCGAGTCGCCGCTGCCGCGCTGGAGATCTTCGCAGGCTGGTCCTATCGAGAGATCGACGTCCCGCTGCTGGACTACTTTGATCAGCTCCGGGAGGTGATGGAGCCCTCGGAGGCGAACCGGACCTTCCGGCTGATGGATCGGGACGGCAACCTGCTGGTGCTGCGCTCGGACGTGACGCCCGCGATCGCGCGGAGCTACGCGCACCAGCTCCAGGGCGTCCCGTTGCCGCTGCGGGTGTGCTACGCGAACAAGGTGGTGCGCCTCCAGCGGGCCTTTACGCGAGAGCAATCGGAGAGCTACCAGCTGGGGGTGGAGCTGATCGGGGCGACGGGGATGATCCCGGAGGTGGAGGTGCTCCTGATCTGCCTGGAGGTGCTGCAGGCGCTGCGTGTGCCGAGCTACCAGGTGAACCTGGGTCATGTGGGGATCTACCGGCGGCTCCTGGCGTTGGCGGCGGTGCCTCGGGCGCACGGGCGCGGGCTCCAGGAGGCCATCGCGCGGCGGGACGCGGCGGAGGTGCGGGGCATCGGGCTGCGGCTGGGGCTGCGGGAGGAGGCGGTGGAGGCCTTCGCGGCGCTGGCGGCGCTGGCAGGCGGCGAGCGCCAGCTGGACGCGGTGGCGGCGATCTACCCGCACGACGAGATATTGCAAGCTGCTTGCAAGCATCTGCGGGGTGTCGCTGCGACGCTGGCGGCGCTGGGTCATGGCGAGCGCGTCCACCTGGAGCTGGGGCTGGTGGACGGCCCGACGTACTATACAGGGTTGAGCTTCCGGATCGTGGCGCGCCAGAGCGGGCGTGCGCTGGGGGGCGGGGGCCGCTACGACGATCTGATCGGGATGTTCGGGCCGCTGACGGCGGCGGTGGGCTTCGCGCTTCAGCTGGACGTGCTGATGGGGCTGCTCTACCCGGCGGCCTCCAGCGAGCTGAGCGAGCTGGAGGCGCCGTCGGGGGCGGCGGTGCGCGTGGAGCCGCAGCGGCTGGTGGAGGGGTTTGCGGCGGCGGTGGAGCGGCGGCGGCGCGGCGAGGTGGCGCGGATCGTGGCGCGCTCGGGTGGTGCGCCGGTGCGCAGCGAGGAGCGATCATGAGCGAGTCAAACCTGCCCAGGCTGCGGCTGGCGCTGCCGAAGGGGCGCCTGACCGAGCGGACGCTGGACTTCCTGCGCGGCGTGGGGCTGCCGATCGAGGCGGAGATCACCCGCTCGCGGCGGCTGCTCCACGACATCTCGGCGGCGACGGTGGAGCCGCTGGGGTGTCGGCTGGAGGTGCTCTTGATCAAGAATACGGACGTGCCGGTCTATGTGGAGCACGGGGTGGCGGACATCGGCGTGGTGGGGACCGACGCGCTCTATGAGGCGGACGTGGAGGTCTACCGGCCGTGGACCTTCCCCTACGGCTCCTGTGACATCGCGCTGGCGGCGCCGGCGGGTGTGGACGCGGGGACGCTGCGTCGCCGCCCGTGGCTGCGGGTGGCGACGAAGTACAAGCGCTACGCGCGGGATCACTTCGCAGGGCGCGGGGTGAGCGCGGAGATCATCCCGCTCTCGGGCTCGGTGGAGCTGGCGCCGACGCTTGGGCTGGCGGACGCGATCCTGGATCTGGTGGAGACCGGGCAGACCCTCCGGGAGAACGGCCTGGAGGTGGTGGAGGTCGTGGGGCGCACGGAGGTGAAGCTGATCGCCAACCGCGCGTTGAGCACCCCGGCGGCCGAGGCGGTGGAGCGGCTGATCCTGCGCCTGAGCGGCGCGGCGGAGGGACGATGAGCGAGGCAGCAGAGCGCCTGGCGGTGCTGGATCTGCGGGAGGAGGTGCCGGAGGCCGCGCAGCGGCTCCTGGCGGCGTCGGGCGCTGCGGCGTTCCCGGCGGAGGCGGTGGCCTCGGTGCGCGCGATCCTGGAGGCGGTGCGCGCGGGGGGCGACGCGGCGCTGGTGGAGCTGACCGCGCGCTATGATCGGGTGGCGCTGACCCCGGAGACGCTGCGGGTGGACCCGGCGCAGGTGCGGGCGGCGGCGTCGCGGGCGCCTGCGGAGCTTCGGCGGGCGCTGGAGGCGATGATCAAACAGGTGCGGTCCTTCCATCGCCCTCAGGCGCCGACCTCCTACCGCCAGGCGGGGCCTGACGGGGTGGAGCTGGGCTTCACCTGGTCGCCCGTGCGCGCGGCGGCGCTCTACGTCCCGGGCGGGACGGCGGCCTACCCGACGACGGTGGTGATGAACGCGGTGCCGGCGCAGATCGCCGGGGTGGAGCGGATCGTGGTGCTGACGCCGCCGGGGACGCTCCAGAGCAACCCGGCGGTGGCGGCGGCGCTGGACCTGCTGGGCCTGGAGGAGATCTACCAGATCGGCGGCGCCCAGGCGGTGGCGGCGGCGGCCTACGGCACGGCGAGCGTGCCTCGGGTGGACGTGATCGTCGGGCCGGGGAACCTCTATGTGGCGCTGGCGAAGCGCGAGGTCTACGGGCTGGTGGGCATCGACGCGGTGGCGGGGCCCTCGGAGGTGGCGATCCTGGCGGATGGGAGCGCGCCGGCGCGCTACATCGCCGCCGACCTGATCGCCCAGGCGGAGCACGACGCCCACGCCCGGTGTTTCCTGCTGACGCCCTCGGCGGCGCTGGCGGCGGCGGTGCAGGCGGAGCTGACGCGGCTCGTGGCGGCGGCGCCGCGGCGCGCGATCATCGAAGCGGCGCTGCGGGAGCAGAGCGCGATCCTGCTGACGCGGGATCTGGCGCAGGCGGTGATGATCTCGAACGCGCTGGCGCCGGAGCACCTGCAGGTGATGGTGTCGGCGGAGGCGGGGCTCCGCCCCGAGGCGCTGATCGGCGGGGCGATCTTCTGGGGCCCCGACACGCCGACGGCGCTGGGGGACTACTGGGCAGGCCCCAACCACGTGCTGCCGACCGGGGGTGCGGCGCGTTTTTCGGGGCCGCTGAGCGTGGCGACCTTCCTGCGGTCGAGCAGCTATGTGCGCTACACGGCGGCGGCGATCCAGGCCGCGGCGCCCCAGGCGGCGCTGATCGCGGATCACGAGGCGCTCCACGGGCACGCGGCGGCGCTCCGGGTGAGGACCGAGCGGGGGGACGAGGCGATATGATTCAAAATACCAACGAATTGAAGCTGAATATACGCGAATCTGTGCGCTCGCTGGGCACCTACACGCTCCGCCGGCGGGAGGTGCCGATCAAGCTCAACCAGAACGAGTCGCCGCTGGAGCTGCCTGCGGCGCTCAAGGGGGAGGTGCTGCGGCGGGTGGAGGGGATGGCGTGGAACCGCTATCCGGACTTCCACCCGGAGGATGTGCTGGCGGCGCTTGGCGCGCAGCATGGGCTGCCGCCGGAGGGGGTGCTGATCGGCAACGGCTCCAACGAGCTGCTCCAAGCGATCTTCCAGGCCATCGCCGGGCCGGGGGTCCGGGTGGCGCTGCCGGTGCCGACCTTCACGCTCTACGCCTCGATGGTGCGGGCCAACGGGGCGGCGGTGGAGGAGGTGCCGCTGGAGGCGGCGACGCTGGGCTATGATGTCGCGGCGCTGGAGCGGATCGCCGCCCAGGGTGAGGCGCACCTCTTGATCTGCAACCCCAACAACCCGACGGGGGCGGCGCTGCCGGCGTCACAGATCGAGGCGCTGGCCCAGGCGACCCCGCGGCTGGTGATCGTGGACGAGGCCTATGTCCACTTCGCGTCGGCGGAGGTGTCCAGCGAGGGGCTCCTGGGGCGCTGCCCGAACGTGATCCTGCTGCGGACGCTCTCGAAGGCGCTGGGGTTGGCAGGGGTGCGCTTCGGGTACGCGGCGGGGCACCCGGCGATCATGGAGGAGATCGGGAAGCTGAAGCTGCCCTACAACGTCGGCCACTTCGGGCTGGAGGTGGTGCGGGCGACGCTGCGGGAGTCGAGCTGGCTGGCGCCGCAGGTGGCGCTCCTGAAGGCGGAGCGCGGCCGGGTGGAGGCGGGGCTGCGGGCGCTGGGGCTGGAGGTGTTCTCGGGGCAGGCGAACTTCACGCTGGTGCGCTGCCGCGATCACGTCGCGCTCTTTGAGGGGCTGCTGGAGGCGGGGATTTTGGTGCGGGACGTGAGCCACTACCCGCTCCTGGCGCGGTGCCTGCGGATCACGGTGGGGACCCCGGCGGAGAACGACGCCGTGTTGGCGGGCGCGGCCCGCGTGCTGGGAGGGATGTGATGCGACGCGCGACGGTGCAGCGCCAGACCCGGGAGACGGCGATCGCGGTGGAGCTGGAGGTGGACGGGCGCGGCGCGGCGGAGGTGGACACCGGGATCGGGTTCCTGGATCACATGCTGACCGCGTGGGCCTACCACGGCGCGTTCGATCTGCGCTTGCGCTGCCAGGGGGATCTGCACATCGATCAGCACCACACGGTGGAGGATGTGGGGATCGCGCTGGGTGAGGCGCTGGGGCAGATCGCGCTGGCGGGGGTCAACCGTTATGGCCAGCGGCTCTTGCCGATGGACGAGGTGCTGGCGCGGGTGGCGCTGGATTTTTCAGGGCGCGCCTGGCTGCACCTGGAGGCGCCGTGGCACGCGCAGCTTGGGCAGGGGACGTTTGACTACCACCTGACGCGGGAGTTCTTCTGGGGGCTGGTGCGTGCGGCGCGGCTGACGCTGCACATCGACGTGCTGACCCCCGGGAACAACCACCACATGTGCGAGGCGATCTTCAAGGCGACAGGCCGCGCGATGCGGGAGGCGCTGGCGCTGGATCCGCGGCGCGGCGGCGAGGTGCCGAGCACGAAGGGGACGCTCTGAGCCGAGAGGAGGCTGATCGTGACGACGCGCGTGCATCTGGTGGACTACGACGCGGGGAACCTGCGCTCGATGACCAACGCCCTCCGGGCGGTGGGGGCCGAGGTGATCCTGGCGGATCGAGGCGAGGCGCTGGCGGAGGCGACGCGGGTGGTGCTGCCGGGGGTGGGGGCCTTCGGGGCGGCGATGGAGCGGCTGCGGGCGCGTGGGCTGGATGTGGCGCTGCGGCGCCACATCGACGCGGGCGGCGCGATGCTCGGGGTCTGCCTTGGGTTCCAGGTGCTCTTTGAGCGGGGCGAGGAGCAGGGTGATCACGCGGGGCTGGGGGTGGTGCCGGGGGTGGTGCGCCGCTTCCCTGAGGGGCTCATCGTCCCGCACATGGGCTGGAACGAGGTGGCCTGGTCCAGCGAGCACGGGCTGGTGCGCGACCTGCCCTCCCCGAGCCACATGTACTTTGTGCACAGCTACCGTCCGGAGGGGGTGCCCTCGGGCTGGGTAGCGGGGTGGACGCCCTACGGGGCGCCGTTCCCGGCGGCCATCGCGCGCGGCGGGCTCCTGGCGGTGCAGTTCCACCCCGAGCGTTCGGGGCCTGCGGGGCTGCACCTGCTCTCGCGCTGGGTTCACGGGGCGACCTGAACAAAAACACATAAAATCAGTGCAAAAAATGCAATCCAAGCTCTATCCTGCCATTGATCTCCGCGGCGGCGCGGTGGTGCGGCTGACCCAGGGAGAGGCCGAGGCGCAGACGACCTACAGCGCCGATCCGGTGGCTGTCGCGCGCGGCTTCGCCGCGGACGGGGCCGAGTGGCTGCACCTGGTGAACCTGGACGGCGCGTTCGCCGCCGGGGAGGCGACGCCGAACAGCGCGGCGATCCGCGCGGTGCTGGGCGCCAGGTTGGGGCTTCGGGTGCAGCTGGGCGGCGGGCTGCGGACGCTGGAGGACATCGAGGCGGCGCTGGCGCTGGGCTGCGCGCGGGTGATCCTGGGGAGCGCTGCGGTGGAGGAGCCTGCGCTGGTGGAGGCAGCGGTGGGCCGCTTCGGCGCTGAGGCTGTCGTGGTCGGCATCGACGCCTGGGGCGGCGTGGAGCGAGGCGAGGTGCGCACGCGGGGTTGGACGACCCGGGGGGCGCAGACGCCGCGGGGGCTGGCGGAGGCGATGGCGGCGCGCGGGGTGCGGTGCTTCATCTACACGGACATCGCGCGGGACGGGATGCTCTCGGGGCCGGACGTGGAGGGGGCGGCGGCGCTGGGGGCGGCGACGGGGTGCGCGGTGATCGCCAGCGGCGGCGTGGGGAGCCTGGCGCACCTGATCGGGGTGCGCCAGCAGGGGCTTGCGGGGGTGATCGTGGGCAAGGCGCTCTACGAGGGGGCGTTCACGCTGCCCGAGGCGCTGGCAGCGCTGCGCGGCGCAGCGGAGGAGGCGTGAGGTCATGCTGAAGCGACGGATCATCCCCTGCCTGGACGTCAAGGACGGCCGGGTGGTCAAGGGCGTGAACTTCCTGGGGTTGGTGGACGCCGGCGATCCGGTGGCCTGCGCGGCGCGCTACCAGGAGGAGGGCGCCGACGAGCTGGTCTTCCTGGACATCACGGCTACGCGGGAGGATCGCGGGACGCTGACGGAGCTGGTGGAGCGGATCGCGGAGCAGGTCTTCATCCCCTTCACGGTGGGCGGCGGGGTGTCGTCGGTGGAGGACATCCGGGGGCTGCTGCGCGCCGGGGCCGACAAGGTGTCGATCAACTCGGCGGCGGTGCGTGATCCGGAGCTGCTGCGGCGCGGCGCGGCGGCCTTCGGCTCGCAGTGCATCGTCCTGGCGGTGGACGCGCGGCGTCGCCCCGAGGGACACCCGGCCGGTCCAGGCTGGGAGGTCTATGTGGCCGGAGGATCACGGGCGACCGGGCTGGACGCGCTGGAGTGGATCGCGCAGGGCGTGGCGCTGGGTGCGGGGGAGATCCTGTTGACGAGCATGGATCGGGACGGGACCCGCGACGGCTACGATCTGGAGCTGCTGCGCGCGGCGGCGGCGCGGGTGGAGGTGCCGGTGATCGCCTCGGGGGGGTGCGGGACGCTGGAGCACATGGTGGAGGCGCTCCGCGACGGGGCGGCGCACGCGGTGCTGGCGGCGAGCATCTTCCACTTCGGGTCGCACACGGTGGCGGAGGCGAAGCGTCACCTGGCGGCGGCGGGGGTGCCGGTGCGTCCGCTGCCGGAGCACGCGCTGGCGGCGCTGCCGGATCTGGAGCGGCTGCGCTGGGGCGCGGACGGGCTCCTGCCAGCCATCGCGCAGGACACGGCGACCGGCGAGGTGCTGATGTTGGCGTGGATGAGCCGCGAGTCGCTGCGGCGGACGCTGGCGACGGGGCGGGTGTGGTACTGGTCGCGCTCGCGGGGTGAGCTCTGGAACAAGGGAGCGACCAGCGGGCACACGCAGCGGGTGGTGCGTGTGCGGGTGGACTGCGATCAAGACGCGCTGCTGGTGGAGGTGGAGCAGGTCGGCGCGGCGTGTCACAACGGCACCCGGAGCTGCTTCACGGAGGCGCTTGGGGTGGAGCCTGACGACGCGCCGCCCTGGAGCGTGGTGGGCTCGCTGCTGGCGACGCTGGAGGCGCGTCAGCGGACGCTCCCGGAGGGCTCCTACACGACGCAGCTCTTCACCCGCGGGGTGGATCGGATCGGGAAGAAGGTGGTGGAGGAGGCGGGGGAGGTGATCCTGGCGGCGAAGAACGTGGAGCAGGGTCGCCCGGAGGGGCGGGATGAGCTGGTGTATGAGGCCGCCGACCTGCTCTTCCACACGCTGGTGCTGCTCCAGCACTGCCAGATCCCGCCGCAGGAGATCCTGGAGGAGCTGCGGCGTCGCTTCAAGCCGTCGTGAAGAGGGCAAGAAATGCAGAACGCCCCCGGAGACCGGGGGCGGTTACTGCATAAGGGGGATGGTCTGAAACAAAGGCAGAGGGTGGGTTGGCCGAGGCCGTCCGGTGAGGACCATCTATCCCGCGCCTTGCGGCGCGTTCCGAGAGAGGGCGGTGAGGAGCAGGACCGTTGGCGAGGCGGTCCGGTGGGTTGAAACTCAGGTGGGGTCTCTCTGCCTGTCTGTAGGTAGGCCCCTCTCTCTGCTGGCCCTATAGTACAAGGCTTGTGCCAGATCGGCGCGTGGGGTCATTTTTTATCTCGACCCCGCGTTGACGGCGCGCGGCGCCTGGGTCGGGTGGAGGGGTCAGGGGTCGGCAGCAGCTGCGCTTGTCTCAAGACGGCGATTCAAAAACAAAAACCCTTTGACTTCAACAAGATAGAAACATCTCAACTTGAGATGCTGCCTGTCGCGCGGCGAGGCGGTGAGACGAGGACGCCCCCACCTCCGCGGGGGAGGTGGGGGCGTCAGGGGGGTGAGGCGGCGCGCGAGCGCTACTTGCAGAGCGCCGGGAGGTCGTAGGGCTCGAAGTCACCGAACTTGCGGCGGTTGGCGCCGGACTTCATGGTCTTCTCGGTCTTGTCGATGAGGTCCTTGACCTCGTCGTCGCACTTCAGCTCGATGGACTTGATGAAGGCCTTTCGGGCGAGGTCGTACTTCTTCTCGTCCAGGAGCGTCTTGCCCTCGTTCTTGTAGTTGCCAGCGAGGATGGAGTTCAGCTCCTCAAGCTCCTTGCGGGCGGACTTGTAGGCCTCGGTGTTCTCCTGGATGTTCTCCAGCTTGGCCTTGGCCTCTTCGTAGCGGGTCTTGGACTTGAGCTCCTGGGCGGTGGAGAGCTGCTCGCTGGCCTCGCGCTCGGAGACGGCGCGGGTCTTGAGCTCCTTGGCCTCGTCGTTGTTGGGATCGACGGCCAGGGCGCTGTCGAAGCTCTCGATGGCCTCATCCCACTTGAGCTGCTCCATCTTGCCGCGGCCCTGGGCGACGAACTGAGACACCTTGTCTTCGTCGGTGAGCTCGCGCTCGACAGGCGGGGGCGGTGGGTCCTCCTTCTGGAGGAGGTAGAAGGCGCCGACGCCCGCCGAGGAGAGGAGGCAGAGGAGGACGAGGGCGACGACGACGCCGATGATGAGGCCCGTGCTGGAGCGCTTGCCCGAGCGCGCGGCGAGCATGGCCGGGTTGACCTGCTGGCCGCTGGGCATGAAGACGAACTCGACGTTGCCGAAGGTGACGCGGTCGCCCTCTTTGAGGAGGGTGGGTGCGGCGATGCGCTTGCCGTTGATCCGGGTGCCGTTGGAGGAGCCGAGATCGGAGAGGGTGTAGACGAGGCCGTCGTTGTCGATGCGGGAGTGGTGGCGGGAGATGGAGGGGTCGTTGAGGAGGATGTAGTTGTCGTCGGTGCGCCCGATGGTGTTCTGGCGCTCCCCCAGGACGAACTCCTCACCCGCGAAGGCATCCCCGACGCGGACGAGCTTGAAGGCGTTGGCGTCCTGGCTGACGATGTGGGTGGAGACGACGTTCTGCCCCTCTTCGTTGCCGTCTTTGGCGAACTCCAGGTAGAGGTAGTAGTCCCCGATGCGGATCTGGGCAGCGGTGCCGAGGTCGCGCTCGCCCTGGGTGCGCTGCCCATCGACGATGACGCCGTTGGCGGAGCCGAGGTCTTCGATGAAGCAGCGGTTGTCCCGGATGAAGAGGCGCGCGTGCTGGCGCGAGACGTTGCTGCTGGGCAGGATGATGTCGTTGCCTTCGACGCGACCGATGAGGTAGGTGCCGCGGTCGAAGGAGAATTCGTCGGCGATGACGCCGTTCTTGTCCTCGATGATCAGCGTATACATGGCGTTGTCGTCGAGATGACCCCTCCGGCGTGTGATGGCTCAGGCGCGCCGCGCAGAGGCGCGGCGCGCCGCGTCAGGCGTTCGCTCAGGGGTGGAAGATCCCCGTATCGGCAGGCATTCCGGCGGCGCGGAGGGCCTCGTAGAAGGCGGGGACGTAGCCGGTCGGCGCGAAGGAGCCCGCGCCAGCCTCGGCGCGCCAGGCGAAGATGTCGCAGATGCGGAAGGCGTCCAGATCCACGCCCTGCACCTCAGCGATCTGCTGGACGCGGGAGCCGCCCTCGGGGGTGCGGTGGAGGATGACGAGGAGGTGGACGCCGCGGGCGATCTGCTCGCGGAGGCCGCGGGGGGAGAGGTCATGCGCGCCGAGGAGGGCCAGAGACTCCAGGCGTCCGAGGAGATCGTGCCCGCTGGTGGCGTGGCAGGTCGCCATGGAGCCGAAGGTGCCGCCTGCGGCGGAGGTGACCCAGTCGTAGGTCTCGGCCCCGGAGAGGGCGTTGACGAGGATGCGCTCGGGGCGCATCCGGACGGCGGAGCGGAGGAGGTAGCGGAGGTCGTAGCGCGCCTCCGCGCCGGTGCCGGCCTCCAGGGCGACGACCGTCTCCTGGGGGAGGCGGAGGGCGCCCTCGTCCTCGACGGTGACGATGCGGGTGCCGTTGGGGATCAGCTCCCCGAGGGCAGCGAGCAGCTCGGCGCGGCCGCTGCCGACGGGTCCGCCGATGACGATGCTCCGCCCGGCCTCGACGGCGCGGGTGAGGAACTCGGCCATGGCGGGGTTGAGGACGCCTGCGGCGACCAGCTCGGTGAGGGAGCGGTGGCGACGGCGCGCCTTCCGCACGGTGAGGATGGGGCCGCGAGGCGCCAGGGGTGGCATGACGATGTGGACGCGGGTGCCGTCGGAGAAGCGGACCTCATCGACGGGCTCGGCCCCGGGCTCATCACCGCGTCCGCCGAGGAGGCGCTGCGCGGTGAGGAAGAGGAAGTCGGGGTGGCTGTAGCAGCGCGCCGCGGACACGATCTGGCCGTGCTGGCGGTAGACGATCTGGTCCGAGGCGTTGACGTAGATCTCCTCGACGCTCTCGTCATCCAGGAGCAGCTCCAGGGGCCCGAGGCCGATGGCCTCGGAGAGGAGGTGCTCGGTGAGATCGGGGCCGCCGCCGACGCGGGCGACAGCGTCGCGGACGAGCGCCTCGAAGCGCTCGCGGTCCTCCTCGCTCGGGGGGTAGTGGGTGGGGAGGTCGCGGGGGTCGGTGGTGGCGAGGAGCTGATCCGCCGCCGCCTGCTGGAGGCTGGCGAAGCCCTCATCAAAGCGGGAGACGAAGCGGGGCGCCGGAGGTACAGCGACCGCGCCGGGGGTGTAGAGCGCCGGGGGGGCCAGCGGCGGAGGAGCCAGCGGGCGGACGGCGATGTTGCCCGTCGAGCTCTGGGCGGCGCCGCCGCCGAGGCGCTGCGGCGCCGACTGCGCCAGCGGGCGCGGCGCCGGGGTCGGCGCAGGCGCGCCGCCCGAGCCCAGGCGCGCCTGCGGCGTGGCCTGGGGCGCGAGGGTGGGGCGCGGCGCCATCGCCGGCGTCATCGCCGGCGGAGGCTGCATCGCCGGCGGAGGCGGCTGCATCGCCGGAGGAGGCGGCTGCATCGCCGGAGGAGGCGGCTGCATCATCGCCGGCGGCGCCATGTGCGGCGGCGTCATGGAGGGCGGCGGCGTCATGGGGGGCGGCGGCGTCATCGCCGGGGGGGCGGTGACGGGCGGCGGCGCCATCGGCGGCGGCGGCGTCGGAGAGGTGCTGGGCCGCGGCGGCAGGCTCGGCGGCCGGAGCGTGTTGGTCGGGGAGGAGGCCCCCATGGGGGGAGGGCTCAGGGCCGGCATATCGGGGGTGGTGGGGCGGCGCATATCCGCCAGGCCGCGCCCGCCCATGCCGTTGTCCATCGCCGGGGGCGCAGGCGGCATCCGGCTGAGGCTGGGACCCGGCGGCGCCGGGGCAGGGGCGCCCATCGACGGCCGGGCCGGCATGGAGGACGAGTCGCCCATGCCGCCGCCCATGATGTCGCTCATGTCGCCGGTGGTCGCGCCGCCGCCGCCCTCGCGGATGGCGATGGTGAAGTCACCGATGTAGACCTTGTCGCTGTCCTTGATCACCTGCGGGCTGGTGATCTTCCGGCCGTTGACGTAGGTGCCGTTGGTGCTCTTGAGGTCAACGACGATGAACTTGCCGTCTTTGACGACGATGCGGCTGTGGCGTTTGGACACGTTCCCCTTGGGGAGGACGATGTCGTTGCCCTTGACGCGGCCGATGCTGATCTCGGCCTTGTCAAAGCTCAGGGTCGCGGAAGGACCTTCCTTTTCCGTCACGGTGACCGTGAACATGCCCCAGTCTCCTCGCTAGAGTCCGCCTCGGAGGGCGTAGACGCCTTCGAAGACCTCTCGACGTGCGTCCTGGTGGGTGATGTCGGACCTCAAACGCTTCACAGCGGGCAGCGCGCCTCCTGCTCCCGCTGAGGGTTCACCGAGGAGCCCTCAGGGGTCCGAGCTGACGCCACGCCACGGTCCAGGCGACGAGGCGGACCCGGTGGCCGCGCCCATGAGTACGCAACCCCGAGTGTTACGCCTGCCCTCCACCCTTGTCAAGTTAGACCGCCGCGCTCAGAAGCCCACCACGACCCCGGCCCCCAGGCTCCAGTCGTTGACGGTCTCGTAGGCGCCGCTGGGCTGGAGCCGATAGAGGCGGTTGTACTGCCCGCCGACGTAGAGCCAGGGCAGCACGCGGGCCTGGGCCTCCAGGATGAGGAGGGCGTTGGGCAGCTCCAGGGCATCGGAGAGGCCGTTGAAGCCATAGCGCCGGAAGGTGGCGCCGACCCGCACCGGCCCCAGGTCGGTCAGGCGGAGGCCGAGCTGGATGTTGGCGTTGCGCGGCCCCTGGTAGTCCTCGTACGCGCCAAAGAGCTGGAGGAACCGATAGATCTGCGCGCTGACCTCGCCGTAGGCCCCCAGGCGTTGCCCCTGATCCAGCTGATCGAGCACGACGCGCTTGGGGCTCCCGGTGCCGCCATAGCCGAAGTAGGTGTTGCGCTCGATCTCGTAGAGGGGGCCGAAGTAGTCGGGGAGGTAGTGCTCCCCGAGCCAGCGCAGCTCGGTGCGGAGGTTGAGGTGCAGCTCGTCGAGGGGGCGGAGGGCGGTGAAGGCGCCCAGGTGGAGGCCCGGCGAGCCGTCCAGGTTGAAGTTCATGTCAAAAAATGGAGTAAAATCAATAACCTCTTCCTGCACCAGCAGGAGCTCGTTGTCGATCCCGAAGACGCCGGTGACGTCGGTGCGCTCGGGGATGAGGTTGCGCTCGGGGGTGACGGCCAGCGGCAGGTTGGGGTCCACCGAGACGTCCACCCGGGCGAAGCGCTCGGGGGCGTCGATGTCCAGGGCGAGGGTGGCGCCGACGGCCCAGCGCTCGGCCAGGGTGCCGGGGGCGAAGAAGACGCCGGGGCGGGCGTAGAGGCGCGCCGCCATGACCTCGGGGTCCGCGAAGTTGTCCAGGAGCAGCTCCACGCCGCCCATGCGGTCGTTGAGGGCGGCGTTGAGGCCGAACTGCGCGTGGTCCACGTCGATGGTGTTGAAGTAGCCGTTGACGATGGTGCCGTGACCCACCAGGACGCCGTCGAGCTGCCCGGCGCGGCCGTAGACGGCCTCGCGGGGGCGCCCGTACTCGACGAAGCGGAGCACGCGGAGCCAGTCGGAGGGCTCATCCCAGTCCTCGCTGCGGAGGGTGCCCGCGCTCTGGGGGTCGCGATCCCAGACCCGGAGGCGGAGGGGGACGAGGACGCCGCCGCGGAGGCGGGTGGTGCAGGAGGCGTCGGGGTCGCGCTCGTCCGCCGGCGGGGGGAAGAGGCCGTAGCAGGCGACCCGCGGCACCTCCAGCTGCGCGGCGACGCCGAGGCTGAGGGTCACGAAGGCGTCCTCGTCCACCTGCCCGACGCTCACGCCGGCCTGAAGCTCGCCCAGGCCGCTCTCCTGGGCGGCGGCGGCGGCGCTCAGGCCCCCCAGGAGCGCGCTGGTCAGCGCGCACGCGATGATCTTCGCGGCGAGGCGATCGTCCATGATCTGCTCCACACCTCAGGTGGCGGCTGGCGCCGGGCGCCCGATGGCGTAGTAGTCGAAGCCCCGCGCGCGGACCTTCGCGGGTTGGTAGATGTTGCGCCCGTCCACGATCACCGGCGTCCGCAGGAGGCGCAGGATGCGATCGAAGTCGGGGTTGCGGTACTGGTTCCACTCGGTGCAGACGATGAGGGCGTCGCACCCCTCCAGGCAGGCGTAGGCGTCCTCGACCAGCTCCACCCGGTCGATGACGTCGGCCAGGGCGGCGCGGGCGCTCTCGGCGGCGATGGGGTCGGTCGCCCGCACCCGGCCGCCCGCGTCGAGGATCGCCCGGATGACGACCTCGCTCGGAGCCTCACGCATGTCGTCGGTGCGGGGCTTGAAGGCCAGCCCCCAGAGGGCGAAGGTCCGCCCGCTGAGGTCTTCACCGAAGCGCGCGACGAGGTGCTCCACCATCCGCCGCTTCTGGCGGCCGTTGACGGCCTCGACGGACTGGAGGATCTCCATCGGGACGCCGGCCTCGGCGCCTGTATGCACCAACGCCTTGATATCTTTAGGGAAGCATGACCCGCCGTAACCACAGCCCGGGTAGATGAAGTAGGGCCCGATGCGCTCGTCCGCGCTCATCCCGATCCGGACCATCTCCACGTCGGCGCCCACGGCGTCGCAGAGGCGCGCCACCTCGTTCATGAACGAGATCTTGGTGGCGAGCATCGCGTTGGAGGCGTACTTCGTCATCTCGCTGGAGCGGCGGTCCATGCTCAGCAGCCGGTGGCTCCGGCGCATGAAGGGCGCGTAGAGCTCCTCCATGACGTCCAGCGCCCGAGACGACGACGTGCCCACCACCACGCGATCCGGCTTCTGGAAGTCCGCGACCGCGGCGCCCTCCTTCAGGAACTCGGGGTTGCTCACCACGTCGAAGGGGTGCGCGGTGTGGGCGGCCACCGCGGCCTCCACCCGGTCGCAGGTCCCCACCGGCACGGTGCTCTTGACCACGATGACCTTGTAGCCGTTCAGCGCCCGACCCACCCCCTCAGCCACCCCCAGCACGTGCTTCAGGTCCGCCGAGCCATCCTCGCCGGGAGGCGTCCCCACGGCGATGAAGATGACCTCGGCGTCCTGGACCGCCGCCTCCAGCTCGGTGGTGAAGGTGAGGCGGCGCTCCTTGATGTTGCGGAGCACCAGCTCGTCCAGCCCCGGCTCGTAGATGGGGATGATCCCCTCCATCAGCCGGCGCACCTTCTCCACGTCGATGTCCACCCCGACCACGTGGTTCCCGGTGTTGGCGAAGCACGCCGCCGCCACCAGGCCGACATAACCCGACCCAACAATGCAAAGCCTCATCCGACCTCTCGCGCTCCTGGGCGCCGCGCTGCGCGGCGCGCCGCGGCGCCAGGCGCCGCCTCTGCTCCTCTCGTATCAACTCTCCGCGCAAACTACAACCGCCCCAAGCTCAACGATCCAGCGGATGGCAGGCCTCGAAGCGCGCCACGCCCCCGCCGCAGCGCACCACCTGGAGCGCCATGAAGACCAGCCCCCACGCGACCGCGATCCACGCCAGCGCCGTCAACACCTCCAACCCCCAACGCTGTAGCCGCCCCCCCTCCCCCACCAGCGGCGTCGAGAGCCCGAGCGCCGCGATCATCCCCGCCGCCAGCCCCCCCAGGTGCGCCGCGTTGTCGAAGGGCAGCCCCGGGATGAACCCGATCGCCAGGTTCACCACCACCCAGGGCAGCATCCCGTAGCTCAAGCGGCGCGCCACCCCGCGCGGCAGCCACGCCCGGAACTTCCAACCGAAGACCACCAGCGCCCCCAGGAGCCCGAAGATCGCCCCCGACGCCCCCACCGACATCCCCGGCGTCCAGAGCGCGCTCGCCACCTCCGACGCCAGCCCCGACACCATATAGAGCACCACCAGGCGGCGGCTCCCGTAGAGCTTCTCCACCAGCGGCCCCATCACATAGAGCGCGTACCCGTTGAACGCCACATGCAGGAGCCCCCCATGCAGGAACACCGCCGAGGCCAGCCGCCACACCTCCCCTCCGGACCACACCAGCCCGTTGATCTTCGCCCCGAACGCCAGCGCCACCCCGAGCCCGTCCCCCTCCAGCCCCCACCGCCACGCCAGCGCCCGCCCAAGCGCCACCACCCCCAGGTGCACCGCCACCGTCAGCGCCAACAGCAAGCGGCTCACCCGCGCCTCCCGGCGCAGCGTCCGGGCGTAGTTCACCTCCCGACGGTAGTGATCCACCGCCCGGCGCAGCCACCGCGCCGCCTCCTCCCCGCGCGCCGCGCTCATCCCGGCTCCTGCCCGGACGCCGCGTGGACGAAGACCCGCGCCCCCTGCCCCAGCGCCTGCGCCTGCGACGCCCAGAGGCCGTCGCAGTACGCCCGCGCCGCCTCCACCGCCGCCAGCACCTCGCGCCCCTGCCCCAGCGCGCAGGCCACCGCGCTCGCCAGGTGGCACCCCGTCCCCCGCACCTCAAACGGATGACGCTGGGGCAGCGGCAGGCGCGCCTCCTCGATCTCTCCATCCCCGCGGCTCCACACGAGCACATCCGGGGAATCCAACGTCAAATGCCCCGCCTTGATAAGCGCCGCCCGCGCCCCGAGCGCCACCAGGCGTCGGCCCGCCGCCCGCGCCGACGCCTCGTCCGTCACCTCCAGCCCCGTCAACGCCGCCGCCTCGGGACCGTTGGGCGTGATCACATCACAGCACCCGAGCAGCGACTCCACCACCGCCGCCGCCACCGCGTCCCCCCCCAGCCCCGCCCCGTTCTGCCCGCTCCGCAGCACCGGGTCCAACACCAGGCGACCCGCCGGGGTCGCCGCGCGCCAGGCCCGCAGCAGCGGCGCCAAACCCCGCGCCGTCTCCCCCGACCCCAGCACCCCCACCTTGATCACAGCCACCGGCAGATCCTCCAGCGCGCTGCGCACCTGCGCCGCCACCTGCTCCGGCGCCAGCGGCCACGCCGCCTCCACACCCCGCGTGCTCTGGGCGATCACGCTCGTCACCGCCAGCGCCCCGTGGTACCCCCACGCCCGCAGCACCATCAGATCCGCCGTGATCCCCGCCCCACCCACCGGGTCCGTCCCCGCGATCGTCAGCCCCACCGGCGCCCTCATCGCGGCGTCTCCAGCGACTCGACCCGCATCGAGACGATCTCCGGCAGCTCCAGCGCCAGGATCAACGCCTGCTCGCACGAGCGCAGCACCACCAGCCGATCCCCAAGCTCCGAGCGCACCTCCACCGCCCGCAGCGACGCCTCCGCCCCGTTCACCCGCACCCGGTAGCTCACCTCCCCGACCCGCGTCAGGCGCAGCCCGCGATCCCGGCGCACCTGCACGTCCAGCGCGTAGCGCGTCTCCCCCGTCCGCAGCAGCTCCTCGCACGCCGCCGCGCTCAGCCAGAGCTGCGTGTCCTGCGTCTTCGACGCCCGCCCCGCCACCCACCACGCGTTGAGCGAGCGCCCCGACGCCAGCCCCTCCACCTCGACGCTCCCCTCCTGGCGACGCCCGCTCCCGTCGCTCACCCCCTCCAGCTCCCAGCGGAAGCGCGCCGACTCCGGCGACGCGTCCACCCCGCGCTCCACCGCCTCGATCTGGATCCGCGCCTCATAACGCCCCAGCCCCCCATGCTCCTGATCCACCGCGTAGCGCACCACCTGACCCGCCTCCAGCGCCAGCCCCCGGTGATGCAGCACCGCGCTCTCACCCCACGCCGACGCCGGCAGACACAGCGCCGACGCCGACAACACCGCCGCCCAGGCCCCCAACCCCCGAACCCGCTCCGCCACGCTGCACCTCCCTCGCCTCGCTCCCCCACCCACCCAGGCTCCAACGCCCGGACACCTCCCTTTCTGCCATCTTCCCCCCCACGCCGCAATCCGAGGTGAAGCATGACGTCCTCTCCCCTAGACGCCGGGGCGGTGCATCGCATAGTATAGGTGGTTGCCTGCGGAGCGCCGCGCCCATGACGCCCTGTTCAACCCCGGAGAGCCACCTTGAGCGCAAACCAGACCTGCACCGCCTGTGGACACGCCAACCCCGCCTCACGGCTCATCTGTGAGGCCTGCGGCGCGCCCATGGCTCCCGCACCCGCCGGCGCCGCCAACATGCGGACCCAGGCCATCCCCTCCCTCGACGAGCTGCTCACCGAGGACCGCGCGGCCTTCCACGCCCGCCTCCGCCAGGGAGCGCAACCCGCCGAGGCCGCCACCCAGGCCCTCGACTCCAGCCTCGTCGAGCAGCGCCTCGCCCAGGACCGCGACGACTTCTACGGCAACGACTTCGAAGACGAAGAGACCGCCGCACCCACCGAAGCCATCGACTTCAACCAGATCGCCGCCAACTTCCCCGAGCTGGCCCAGCTCCGCGCACCCGCCACCGTCCCCTCCCCCGCGGTCGCGCCCGCCCCAGCACCCGCCCCCGCGCCCGTCCTCACCCCCGACCCCTGGCCTGCGCCCGCCGCTGCACCCGCGCCGCAGCCGCCCGCAGACCCCCTCGGCATCGGCGCCACACCACCCCAGGCCGGGCGACCCGCCGCCGCCCGCGCCAACGACCCGGCGCCCGCCCCGGCCCCCCCGAAGAAAGGCCTCTCCACCGGCGTCATCATCGCCATCGTCGCCGGGGTCATCGCCCTCCTCTGCCTCCTCCCCGCCCTCGCCCTCGGCGGCGTGTTCCTTTTCGGCGGACAGGCCCTACCCGCGCCCGACACCGTGGTCGTCGAGCCCTCGGAGCCCGCCGAGCCCGCTGATGAAAAAGCAGAAGAAGACATCAACAAAGATGATGCAAAACCAGAAAATCCCGAAGGCAACTAGCCGCGCGTGAGGTCAGGAGCCCGCGATGAACCTCCAATGCCCCAACTGCAACTCTCCCCTCACCGACCCCGAGGCGCAGTACTGCAGCACCTGCTTTGAGGTCCGCCCCCCCGAAGGGTGGCCCGCGCCCACCGCGCGACGACGCGAACGCCCCAAGACCGTCGTCGAGAGCAACCCCGACCTCGACGCCATCATCCAGCAGGCCCAGGCCAGCTCACCACCCGGCAGCCCCCCCCCCAGCCCCTACGCCGCCCCCCCGCCCGGCGGGCCTCCCCCCGGCGGACCGCCGCCCAACCCCTGGGGCCCGCCCTCCAACCCGCCCCCCTCCAACCCACCCCCGCCCTCCTTCGGGCCGCCGCCCCAGACCCCACCCTACGCCCCGCCCGCCAGGCCCTAATCCGGCAGCGGCGCCTTCTTCTGCTTCACCGTCGTCGTCATCCTCGTCCTCGTCCTCGGCTGCTGCGGCGCCGGCGGCGCTTGGTTCTTCCTCGTCGCCGAGCAGAGCAACAACCTCAACGAGGAGCACTCCAGCTCCAGCTCCAGCTTCGAGAACACCGACGAGGAAGACCCTACCCCCGTCCGGCGACGCCGCGCCCGGCGTCCCACCTCCACCGCCACCACACACACCAGCCACACCGAGCGCGGCATCAAACAACCCCACGAAGGCGACCGCTGGGAGGTCCTCG
>CAUJGC010000246.1 GCA_963169075.1 Myxococcota bacterium | reverse complement strand
AGGTGTGAAGATGCTTGAGCGAAACGTCGAGGTTGAGCTGATGCTCGGCCTGGGGCCTGAGGACGCCGCGCTCCAGCTCACGCGCGGATCGCAGCGTCTGGACCTGCAGCCCTGGCTGCTGGACGCTGTCGCCGTGAAGATCGGCTGTCTGGGGCATCATGACGAGGTCCCGCGCCCCTGGGATTGGGAGAACATCCTCACCTCGCTGGAGCCCGAGGAAGAGCTCCTCTACGTCCTGGATCATGGCAGCGGCTCCGGCGCGGGCGCCTTTGAGCTCTGGCTCGCCGTGCGCTTCCCCCACCGCGATGAGCTGGATGAAGAGACCCTCCTGCTCCGAAAGAAGCGAGCGCAGGTGCTGATCTCGCAGCTTCGACGCCAAGCCTTTCCAGGCTCCGAGGTCGAGTGGATGGAGCCGGGGGAGATCTCCAGGCGGCTGATGGATGAGACGGGCCCCAGCGGACGGTGTATGGTCGTCACGGGGATGCCCTCTCCGCGTAATCTCAATGATGATGTCCGCGATATTGATCGCACCTCAGCAGCGCGTAACTACCAGTCGCTCAATGATGTGGTGGAGGCGCTGTATGATCTCAAGTGCAATTACCGCATCGCCTTCGTCGTGCAGCGTGTCAGCCATGACGCGCTCCAGGATCGGCTGGAGGAGGCCTCCAGGCTGTACGATCACATCCACCCCCAGGTGCAGACCTCTGTTCGCTCAGGGCAGAGCTGGTCCACAAACACGAGCGAGAGCACGAGTACGAGCGCCGCGACAGGGAGCAATACCAGCAGCTCAAGCGCGGAGGGTGGAAGCGAGAGCGAGCAGAAGGGAGAGAGCAGGAGCGGTCATAGGTTCTTGGATAAGTTCAAGTTCTGGGGGAAAAAAAGCTTCTCGGAGTCCAGCAGCACGACGACCGGCAAGACATGGACAACCACGACCACAGCGGGAGAGACGCTGACGACGACGACAGGCCAGACCCAGACCACGGGGACCGGCCAAGGAGGCAGCCTGGACTTCACCCTGGAGCGGGTGGACAGCAAGCTTCGGCTCGCAGACTTCACGTTGGAGCGGACGATCAGCGCGCTGCATGAGGCTCATGGAACAGGTGGCTTCCGATGGGGAGCCTTTGCCTTCGCCGAAGGCCACAACGCAGAGATCGTGGGGCGGTCTCTGATGGGCGTGCTCGCCGGTTCCCGCACGAAGGATCATCCGCTCGTGCGGTTTGAGGTCCGAGGTGAGAAGGGGCGCTTGTTGGCGAGCCGCATCCCGACGATGGAGCTTGTCGCAGAAGCGGCCCCTGTCTTGTCGTTGCCTCGCGTGTGCGATGCCTTGTTGGTGCCCGAGGCGGAGCTGCCAGGGCTCCGCCTGCGACGCAACGTCTTTCTGGGGAGGAACATCGGCAGCGAGGTCGGTGATGTTGACGCCGTTGTCCTGGGCCCGGATGCTTTCTCAGCGATGAGCCCCGAGGTGACGCCAGCCAACATCCAGCTACCGTTGGGCGATCTGTTCAAGCATGTGCTCGTCTCGGGTGCGACCGGCTCTGGCAAGACGACCCGCGTCGTCGAGATCCTCAACCGCCTGGAGCAACCTCACCTCTCTGTCGTCGTGTTCGAGACCGCCAAGCGGACCTACCGCGCGCTGCTCCAGCGCAGCGGGCGTCCTGCTCCGCTGGTGTACAGCCTGGGGAGCTCAACCTACTTTGGGGGGGCGTCGCGTTTTCGGCCGCTGCGCGTCAACCCGTTCTACTTTGAGCTGGGCACCTCGCTGAAGCGTCACATCGCGGTCCTGTCGGATGCGCTCGCTGAGCTGATGCCCACCGAGGCGATGATCGGACCGCTCATGCGCCGCGCCGTTGAGGCCTGCTACACCGAGCGAGGGTGGGACATTGAGGCTGGGCGCCCCCGGCCAGACACCTCGCCGGTCTGGCCCACGGTGATTGACTTTGTCGTACAGGCGCGGCGGCTAGTAGCCCAGTTGAACTACGGGCAGGAGGTCAACGCCAATTACCGTGGTGCGCTGGAGAGCCGCGTCGGGCTCTTTCTGGACGCGACCTTTCAGGATATCTTTGGTTATAATGGAAACAACCCCATCGACGCGCTCTTTCCCCCAGATCGAGACGCGATCATTGAGGTTGAGGAGCTTCCGCCGAGCGATGTGGACGTGCGCGCCTTTGTGATGACGCTCTTGTTGAGCCGTCTCCGTGCGGTGCAAGGCGCGCGTCGCGTTGAGCCGGGTGTGAAGCTGTCGGAGCGTGACACGTCGCCTGAGCGTGGGAGCCTCGTCGCGGATCGCCGCTGGCTCCTCGTCGTCGAGGAGGCACACAACGTTCTGGATCGTCAGCTTGAGCAGCGTCGCCCCGCAGACGAGAGCAACGCAGGGCGGACGCTGTTGCGCGCGGTCGTGAGGCTCCTCCAGGAGGGCCGGGAGATGGGGATCGGCATGATGATCATCGATCAGCTGCCGACGCGGCTAGCACGTGATGTGATCGGGAACACAGGGACCAAGATCACGCTGCGCCTTGAAGACGCTGCCGAGATGGCTGAGATCGGTCAGGCGATGGGGCTCGGCGAAGAGGCCTGGCAGAAGCTTGGCTTCCTCCAGGAAGGCGAGGCGCTGGTCAAGGCGTCGTATATGGATCGACCCGCTAAATCGGCTCGATTTGCCAGCTTGACCCGACGTCCGGAGGACCTCGCCCCGCGGGGCGGATGGTCGCCGAGCTTCGCGGAGCTTGCGGCGCGCTGGGCGCCAGCCCTGACTGGGCGCGGCGTTGAGCCTGATGCGGAGTGGGCGGAGCAGCTCCTCTCCTGCGCTGCGGGTGATCGGCAGCTCGCTGCTTTCGCTGGTCTCAGGACGACGCTCCTCCATGAGCCCGAGCGGGATCTCCCCGAGCTGGACGCGCTGCGCCAGCTCCTGGCTGAGGTAAATCCTGCCGAGGGCTCTCTGCTTGCGGTCGGTCAAGCGCTCTGGTCTCGGGTGGTGCAGAGCTTCTATGCTGAGGAGCTGGCGCGTGCTGCTGCGTTGATCTGTTGCGCCGTTGTACCCTCCGCCCTGTGGAGGGTTGAGCCGCTGAGTGGCGACGGAATCCTGTTGGTCGCTGAGCTGTTGGCTAAAGCAGGCTTCGGCGAGGCCGACCTCTGGGCGTGGGCCTTGGCTCAGACCCAGGAGGGAGGGCCGACCACCCGCGGGCAAGGAGCGCTTGCTGTGCTTGCCGATGAAGCGGCGAGCACAGACCGGACAGCGACTATCCGCGTGTTGCTCAGCGGTCGCAGTGACCTCGCTGCACTTCGAGCAGGTGAGGTCGCCAAGCTGCCACCCGGTATGTTGATGGTGGTTGTTCAGAAGGCTGTTGGTACAGCGCTTCCGTTCTTGTCAGCTGAGGTTCCTGCCCAGGAGCGGACCGATGTGGAGACGTTTCGAGCAGAGATCGAAGAGCGTTTGACTCGTCAGGTGGCCGCGCTGGGGGGAGCGGCATACAGTCAAGAAGTTAATAATTTCCTGTCACGTGTGTCGAGGTTGATATGATCCCCATCGCTCCCCTCATTCCGCTCGCTAAAGCCGTTGCTACCCAGGCACTTGGCATGGCAGCCAAAGAGCTTGTCAAAGTGGGGGTCCAGGAGGTTGGCCGATCACTCTCCAACGCCGCTGTAGGGCACTTGGGTATCGGTGGTGATACGCGCTCTATCCTGTCTGCGCTCAAGATCAGCCCTGAGTCGTTGGGGAAAGAGGTGTGCGGTGTCGGGGGCGGTGATACGGGTGAGCGCGTGCCGTTGAAGGACAGCAAGGGTGAGGTCCGGCACCACCTCACATGCCAGGAGGCTGAGCACTACGAGAAGATCGGGCTGAACCCGAAAGAGGTCAATGATCGCGAGTGCCTGGTTCGCCGTGATATCGACTGGGAGCGCCGTGACTTCTACAACCAGACGAATCGGGAGCGTGCAGAGCAGGGGTTGGCGCCGCTTGATGGTGAGGGGAGGCCCTACGAGCTGCATCATGTCCAGCAGCGCTCAGATGGCATGCTCGCGGAGCTGACCCGCGCTGAGCATCGCGGCGTGGGTGTGGATCGTCTCCTTCATGAGCCAGGGAAGGCTTCTGAGATCGATCGAGGGGCGTTTGATCAGATCCGTGCTGCTCATTGGCAGACCCGCGCAGAGGAGATGTAAATATGAAGGCTTTGAGTGGCAAGCGTGGGAGGTGGCTGGGGCCCGTGGATGAGGCTGTCGTGCTGGCTGCTGAAGAGCGGTTGGGGCTCCCTTTTCCTGCGCAATACAGGCGTTTTGTGTTGGAGTATGGCTCTGGAATTGTAGGCTCACACGAGATTTACGGGTTTGGTGGGCCGGAGGTGTGTGTGCCGAGTCTGATCTGGCTCGTTGATGATCTCCAACGCGTTGGCTTGAAGAGACCCGCCCAGCTGCTCCCCTTTCATGCGGAGGGAGATGGAGCCTACTCTGCTGTGCTTGCAGCACCTCTCGCTGGTTATCCCACGGGAGCGGTCGTTTACTGGTCTCCCCATGACGACGATACTTTGGAAGTTGAGCTAGCTTGTTTGAGCCTTGAAGCGTGGTTCGATGCGCGGGTTGGGTGATGATTGAAGCTTGAGAGTGGCCATTCTCTATCGTCAGATAGCCCAACCATCCTTCTTGAGCTTGGCGGGTCATGATTCACTCAACAGAATCTTGAGTCTTTCAAATGACTCGTTAAGCTCCTGACTTTTGGTGTGAGCTACCTGCTGGAACTCTTTTGGCAAATGAGCTACTTTGTCGGGGTGATAGTCGCGCATTTTGGCTCGATAGGCGGTCTTTACATCATGTAGGGTCGCCCCAGGTGCCAAGTCGAAGGCCAAGAGCAGCCCCGCAATCAGCTGGTCAATTGAGAACAGCCCCAGGTTGGTGGCTATCTCATCCCAATCATCAGGATCAAGACCAAACTCAAGAGCAATCTCACGAATGGTTTGTACCTCAGTCTCGTGTATGTGATCGTTGGCATGGGCAACTCGTGCGAGGAATTCGATAGTTATTTCGAAGATGTCGTCAATCTGGAATCTCCGAAGGGTTTCCTGTACCTGCGTCTCTATGGAGGCTGAAGGTTCTGTCTTCATGAGTGTCTGAAGCTCAGCTTGTTCGTTGGGGCTGAGCTCAAACTCTGCTGTAAAAAACTCGCGGATTGTACGGACCTCAGAGCGCTCAAGCTGACCATCAGCCCGAGCGACGCGCATGGCAAGGCCAATGATAGGACGAAATATGCGTGGGCGAAGGAACGGGCCCATTGGCCAGCCTATCTCAAAGTCTGACTCTCCAAGAATTTTGTCATCAGCAAACGTGTATATGGTGGTGACAACCGGGCCTGAGCTTATGAATGCTCCTTGCGGTATATAGATCAGAGCAATATTATGCTGCCTGCTGAGTGTTGCAAATGCAAAAAAATCACCATCACCATCGCAATAGGGCTCGTGGCCTTTGGTGATTTGGCGTGACTGGGCGTCATATGTTCTTATGACAAATCCAGTGACAATATCGACTGGGAAGCCTGGTTGTATGATGAGCAGGCGGCCGTCGTCGTCGTCATCCCATTGGACTCTCATGGGCAATGTCGGTGGTTTAGGAGTGTCTGTGGATCTCCCCAAGGTACTGTCCAACATCGTGGCGAGGCTTATCCCAAGACCAGCACCAACACCTGCTCCCACCGGACCTCCAACGAAACCACCCAACACACCACCTACAACTCCTGCCCAAAAGCTCATGATTCCGCTCCTTTGAAGATAAAGGCTTTATCAGTAACCTTTAGTTTGAAATTGCCGCAGCCCGATAATCACTGCTTGATTTTAGGGCGAACGTTGCTCCATGTCAAGCTTTGGTACGTCACCATGGGCCCAGCCGAAGATCTCCCGCTTCTTCACAGGGGGGAGCGTAGCAGGGGCCTCGGCGGCAGCCAGATCGGTCATCGGAGCCTCGCGGTCGGGGTGGGGTCGCACGCCGGGGGCGTCGGAGTCTTGTAGCAGATCCCAGGCGTCGACGCACCCGACCCGCAGGGGCGATCTGTCGCGCGAGGTCAACCGCAGCGGGGGGGCCTGGAGGTCTGGAGCGCCCGCCGGATCGCGCTCTCCACGGGGGCGGCGTCGTCGCGCCAGGGATCGAGCGGCACCTTCGGGAGCAGCGCAGGTTGCCCGAGGAAGCGCGGGCGCCGACCCTCCAGGAGCGGCTGCGCGGCGTGCACCAGGAAGGGGTGACACAGGTACACCGTCCCGGCGGGGCCGGTCGCGACCACCTCCGAGCAGCGGGATGAGCTTGCGAAGCCATCGCTGGCGAGCTCCGCGAGCGTCATCCCCTCAGGGCCGCGCGGCGCGAGCTGCCGCGCGATGTCTCGATGGGAGCCCGCGCGGAGCCGCGTGGGCGCGTCATCCCGCCCCACATCCGAGAAGAGGAAGAGCATCAGGAGCGCCCGCCCTCGCGAGGACACGTTCGCCCGCCACTTGAGAAAGTCCGGCTCGTCCTCCATCCCGAAGCTCACGTCCACATGCCAGCCGCAGTCCCCGGGGTCCACAGCAGAAGGGAAGCGGATCGGGAAGGTGCCGAGGCTCGTTCGGGGGAGCCATCGCCCAGGCCCCACCAGCGCGTCATAGGCTGCGGTCAGCCTCGGCGTGTTGGCCGCCTCCCGGAAGGCAGGGTGTGGGATCTCACCGATCCGGATGACGGGGCGCGTCCAGGTGGACGGTGCGTCCTCAGCGCATCCCGTGGCGGTCCACAGCACGCGGCGGCACGCCGCTGCGAGCTCGCGCGGGAACGCATCGTCGATCCGAAGGAAGCCATGTTCGATGAAGTGTTCAAGCTGCGCGCTGCCCAGCGCGCTATCCGGTGAAGACATGATGAGAGCTCTCCGCGTGTCGTTATGCTCAAGGCGCACGGCCGCCGCAGCGTCCTCACAGGAGAGGCACCGGGCGATCTGGAGGGATGGTGTGAGCCTAGCTGAGCAGAAATACGGAGAACTTCATCGTCGGCCTTCTCTTCTGAGGGAGGGGCAAGCGCCTGTCCATGAGCGTAGCAGCGCTTCGCGCGCTGTCAAGGCTGCGCAGGCGCCCCCTCACCCCCACCGCAAAATAGCCCACCCCTCCTCCTGGCGGTGGGGGATGGCGTCCCAGCCGAAGAGCAGCTCGGCGCCGGGGCGCCGGAGGAGGATGTGGCGGCAGTAGTAGAGGCTGCTGAGGTCGGTGCTCATGCCCATGAGCTGGACGGCGCCGTGCAGCTCGCGGGCGAAGGTGAGGAGGTCGGGGTCTTCGATGGGCTGGAGGTGGGCCTCATCCTGGCGGAGCGGGGGGAGGGGCTCGTCCTCCTGAAACCAGGCGACGAGGCGGAGGCGTCGGACCTCGCGGAGGAGGTCCTCGACGGTGTCCGCGCGGGCGACGCAGGGGAAGGCGGTGCCGTAGCCGTCGAGCAGGTCATAGAGCCCGAGGTCCAGGAGGGCGTCTGTCAGCTCCTCGCCGCGGAGGGTGTGGAGGGGCGGCTCGTCGGGGTCTTCTTCGCCGGGATCGTCGAGGAGGCTGCGGAGCGCGTCGGGGGTGAGGCTGCGGAGGAGGGCCTTGATGTCGCGGCGCCGCCGCGCAGGCTCGGGGAGGGCCTTGAGGTCGTCGCCGAGGGCGGCGCCGTCGCGGACGGGCTCGCTGAGGTAGACGTGGAAGGTGAAGGGGCCCTGGGTGAATCGCGGTTCAGTGAGGTCAACGCCGCCGAGGACGAGGGAGGAGGCGTGGCGCTCGATGAGGTGGGGGAGGGTGGCGGCAGGGGGCTCGCCCCAGGCGTTGAGGAGGTAGCGCTCGGCTTCGGCGCGCTCGGCGGGGAGGGGGAGGGCGTCGAGGAGGCGGCGGGCCTCGTAGCAGGCGGCGTGGGAGGCAGGGGAGCAGGCGAGGTGGCGGAGGGCTTCGAGGGTCTGCGAGGTGTGCATGGGGTGTGGTGGGCGGGGCGCTAGACGAGGGGGGGGAGGGTAGGGGTGGGGTCGGGGGAGAGGTGGCCGTCGAGGAGGCGCTGGGTGAGGTCTGCGAGGTCGTCGGCGCCGAGGTCACGGGCGAGGGCGAGGGCCTGGCGCCAGGCGTCTAGGGCGCGCTCGCGGTCGCCGCGGAGGTGCTCGGCGCGTCCGAGGAGGCGGAGGAGGGTGACCTGATCGACGGGGCGGAGGTTGATGTGAGGCGAGGAGAGGGCCGCGGCGCAGCGCTGCTGGAGGAGGTCCGCGCGCTGGGGGAGCCAGAGGGCGGCGAGGAGGGCGAGGGCGGCGGTGATGCCCTCGGGGTCGTCGAGGGTGATGGCCTGGCGGAGGGCGTAGTGGAGGGAGCGCTCGGCGTCGTCGACGTTGCCGAGCTGGGCGAGGAGGCGTCCGTGGAGGGCGGCGACGAGCCAGTGGAGGTGGAGGGCGGCGGGCGGGGTGTTCTGGAGGCCCTGGGCCTGGAGGGCGCGGAGGGCGGCCTCGAAGGATTGGAGGGCTTCGCGGGGGAGGCCGCGGTCGCGGAGGAGGGTGCCCTGGAGGGCGAGGAGGACGGGGGGCGGTGTGGCGGTGAGGTGGAGGGTGGCCTGGAGGGTGCGGGAGGCGCGCGCGGGGTCGTTGAGGTGGAGGTGGGCGGCGATCTCGAGGGCTGCGCCGTGGAGGAAGGTGTCTCCCTCGTGGCTCTGGAGGAGGTGGAGTGCGTCGAGGGCGAGGCGCGGCTGGTCGCTGTGGAGGTAGGCTGCGGCGAGCTTGAGGAGGCGCGGGTCGTCGTGCTGGGCGGCGGCGGCGCGCGCGGCGTCGTACCAGCGGGCGGCCTCCTGGGCGGCGCCGCCGAAGGCGAAGGTGTCTCCGAGGCGCTCTGCGAGGGCTGCGGCGGCGGGGTGTCGGGCGATGCTGGCGTGCTGGGCGGTGAGGAGTCGGCTCCAGCGGGAGAGGGGTCTTGGGGCGTTGTGGACCAGCTCGGTGATGCGGGTGTGGAAGGCGGCGCGGTCGGCGGGGCCGATGTTCTCGTAGACGACCTGGTGGAGGAGGGGGCTGCGGAAGCGCCAGACCTCGGGGTGGAGGAAGGAGGGGCGGAGGATGCCGGCGTCGGCGGCCTCCTGGAGGGCGTTCTCCAGGGCCTCGGCGCGGGGGAAGAGGCCGGCGATGACGGCGACCTCGAAGAGCTCTCCGATGACGCTGGTGACGAGGAGGAGGCGTCGGAGGCGGTTGGGGAGTGCGGCGACCTGGGCGACGAGGAGGCCCTTGATGTCGGGTAATGTAGGTGTTTGCGGTGGGGATTCGAGGTAGCGGGCGAGGTAGACGGGGTAGCCCTGGGATGCGGCGAGGATGTCGCGCTCGGGGTGGAGGAGCTGGGCGTGGGGGTGTCGCCTGCGGAGGTCGTCCCAGAGGTCCGCGAGGTCCTGTCCGCGGAGCGGGGCGAGGGGGTGGAGGGTGACCCCGGGGGGGAGGTGCTCGGCGCGCTCGGCGGTGAGGAGGATGAGGAGGGGGAGGTCGCGGGTGAGGCTGAGGAGGGCGGGGAGGGCGAGGCGTGTGGTGGAGTCTGCGAGGTGGAAGTCTTCGAGGATGAGGAGGGCGGGTCCGGTGGAGGTGACGCGGGTGAGGAGGGCGCGGAGGGCGAGGGCGAGGAGGCGTGTCTGCTGGGCGTGGCGTGGCGGGAGGAGGGCGCGGAGGGCGAGGTCGGCGGGGAGGGGGTTGTTGGGGTCGAGGTTGCGCGCGCTGGGGTCGTGTGGGGAGGCGACGAAGAGGTGCTCGACGAGGATGGAGGTCTGGGCGGGGGTGAGGCCGAGGAGGGTGAGGCCGCGCTCGAAGTCCTGGGGTTGGAGGTCGTGGGGGCCGTTGTTGGTGAAGGGCATCTCCCAGAAGCCTGCGGCCTGGAGTGCGACGTCGAGGAGGGGGCGTGCGGGTCGGTCGTTGAGCTGGGGGTGTGCGGCGGCGTGGAAGGCGGGGAGGCCCAGCTCGCGCGCCTGTCGGAGGAGGGCGTGCGCGGCGAAGGTGCGTCCGGCGCCGGTGGGGCCGACGAGGGCGCAGGTGGTGCCGCGTCCTTCGAGGGCGCTCTGGAGGTAGCCTTCGAGGGTGTTCTGGAGGTCGAAGCGTCCGGGGAGGACGAGGCCGCCGGGCTGGGTGTGGGCGCTCTGGAGGCGTCGGAGGTCGAAGCCGCCGGGTCGCTCGGCGAGGATGGCGACGGGGTTGAGGAGGGCGGCGGCGTCGGCGGAGGCGAGGATCTGGCTTGGGCGCGCGTCTCGGGCGAGGAGGGCGGCCTTCTGGATGGCCTCGCCTGTGGCCTGCTGTCGTGCGTTGAGGGTGACGGCGCCGGCGCTGAGGCCGAGGTGGAAGCGCGCGAAGGGGAAGCGTCGCCCGGCCTGCTCGCGGAGGGCGAGGGCGGCGCGTGCGGCGAGGGCGGCGTGCGCGCCGCCGTCCTGGGGGGGGAAGATGAGGGTGACGGGGATGGCGGTGGGGCTGAGGAGCTGCGCGCCGAGGTCCTGCGCGGCGTCCTGGAGGAAGGTGTTGATCTCGATGATGCGTCGGGCCTCGGTGGAGGCGCCTGTGGGTGCGGTGGTGGCGAGGCGTGGGAGGACGGCGAGGACGAGGGTGGCGCTCTGGCGTTCGCGCGGGATGGCGCGGAGGGAGAGGGAGGCGCGGGAGTCGGCCCGCGGGGGGGGCATGGGGGAGCGTGCGCTGTCGAGTGCTTCGAGGGTGGCTTCGAGGGCGAGGCGGAGGGACTGGACGTCGGGGAAGCGCTGGTCGGGGTCGCGCTGGAGGGCGCGGAGGCAGAGCCGGTCGAGGTCGGGCGGGACGGCGGGGTTGATGGAGGCGGGGGCGGGGGCGTCCTCCATGGTGCGCTTCATGAGGGAGACGAGGACGTTGTCTCCCTGGAAGGGGAGCTTACCGGTGAGGAGCTCGAAGAGCATGAGGCCGAGGGAGTAGATGTCGGTGCGCGCGTCGAGGGGGTCGCCCTGGGCCTGCTCGGGGGACATGTACTCGGGGGTGCCGATGGTGGCGCCCAGCTCGGTGCCTTCGCCCTGGATGACGGAGGTGTCTTGTCGGAGGGTCTTGGCGATGCCGAAGTCGAGGACCTTGGCGAAGTCTCCGACGCCTGCGACGGCTTCGAGGATGATGTTGGAGGGCTTGAGGTCGCGGTGGATGATGTTGCGGCTGTGGGCCTCCTGGAGGCCTGCGGTGATCTGGATGAGGATGCGGAGGGTGCGTCGCAGCTCGATGGGGTGGTCCTGCCGGAGGAGCTGCTCCAGGGTGCGCCCGGGGATGAACTCCATGACGAGGAAGAGGGTGCCGTCGGGCTCTTTGCCGAAGTCGAGGACGGAGACGATGTTGGGGTGTCGGAGCCTGGAGAGGACGCGGGCCTCGCGCATGAAGTAGTGGGCGTGTCGATCGTTGTGGGGTCCGAGGCGGTGGAGGATCTTGACGGCGACGGGCCGCTCCAGGTGGGTCTCCATGCCGCGGTAGACGTTGCCCATGCCTCCCGAGCCGACGATCTCCTCGATGCGGATGTTCTGGCGGATGGTGCGTCCGATGAAGGGATCGAGGGGCCAGGGGCACTCGCAGCGGGGGCAGGAGGTGGGCTCACCCCGGAGGTCCGCTTGGCACTGGCGGCAACGGCTGGGCTTCATGGTGGCGCGATTCCGTCGCAGGGGCGTGGAGAGCAGGCGCGCTCAGCTCACAACAGACGACAACCTTGTATACTAAGACGTCGCCGTCGCCAGGTCAAAGGTTGGATGGCTTGACCTTGCGGAGCGCCGGTCTGGGCTGCTGGAGGGCCGCTTCGGCTGCGCGGAGGAGCGCCTCATCGCAGGGCTGGTCTTCTTCGCAGCGGTCTGCGAGGAAGACGAGGAGGTCGAAGACGGAGAGCTGGGGCAGGTGTTGCCCGAGGCGGTCCAGCGCGTGCAGCAGGCGCGTGCGTGCGTTGTGGGGTCGGATGAGCGCTTCGACCGCGTTGACGTCCGGCTCCTGGTCGAAGAGGGCGTCGAAGGGGTCGGTGGGTGTGTTGCGGCGTTGTGGCGGCATGGCGCAGCTCCTGTTCTCAGGGGAGAGGCTGCCAGAGGGCCGGGGGTGGCGCAAGTTTATGGCGTATGCTAAGGGGTAGACGCTCAGGCGGCGGCTTCATGGGAGCAGCCGAGGCGTCCCCACAGGAGGCAGCGTGGCGTTGTTCAAACCCTTGGAGAAGATCTCCTCATGGCGTCGGATCTCGACGGCGATGTGGAGCGAGCACACCTCCCCCCAGGTCACGGGCTTTGATGACGTGGACATGGCGGAGGCGGAGGAGGTGATCGAGGAGCTGCGTCAGAAGACGGGCGAGAAGATCACGGTGACGCACCTCTGGGTGAAGTCGCTGGCGCAGGTGTATGCGCGCTATCCGCAGCTGAACGCGGTGATCGTGCGCGGTAAGCCGATGCAGCGCAAGAGCATCGACATCTTCGTGCAGGTGTCGGTGCCGACGGCGAAGGGTTCGGCGGACGCGGATCTCTCGGGGGTGAAGATCCGCAACGCGGATCAGAAGACGGTGCTTGAGATCGCCCGCGAGCTGAACCAGCGTGCGAGCGGCGTCCGCAAGGGGACGGACAAGGAGATCGAGGACACCAAGCGGCTGATGGACACGATCCCGGGGCCGGTGTTGAAGCTCTTGATGCGTGGGATCACGAACCTGACGTTTGATCTGGAGCTGGATCTGACGTCGCTGGGGGTGAAGCCGGATCCTTTTGGCTCGGGGATGGTGACGAACTGCGCGGGCTTCGGTGTGCACGCGGGGTTTGCGCCGCTGGTGACGCTGGCGCGGACGCCGATGATCTTCCTGCTGGGGCGCACCGATCCGAAGCCGGTGGTGCGGGATGGCGAGATCGTGATCCGGCCGATGATGCGCGCGTGCGCGACCTTTGATCATCGCCTGCTGGACGGCTATCAGATCGGCCTGGCGTGTACTCAGGTCAAGGAGTTCGTGGAGCGTCCGCGGATGCACCCCGAGTGGCTGATGTGAGCGGCTGCGTTTGACGGCGACGCGTCAAGTAGAGTAGACAGGGCTCGCGCGTCCCGCGGTGTGGGTCGCGCGAGCCGATCGCATTCACCTGGAGCGTGAGGCCCCCCGGGCCCGGCGCTGCGGCGCGCTCCACGAGCATCTCCCCGAGGCAAGATGGCGTCTGAGACGGTCGTGATGCCCCAGCTGGGCGAATCCGTGCTGGAAGGCATCGTTGTAGAGTGGATGGTCAGGCCAGGCGACAAGGTGAGCGTCGACGACGTGCTCTGCGTCGTCGAGACCGAGAAGGCCAACGCAGACGTGCCCTCCCCGGTGGCGGGCTATGTCGCGGAGCTGGTCGCGCCGCTCAACGCGACCATCGAGGTGGGCAAGCCCATCGTCATCATCTCGGACGCGCCGGTCGCGGCGGGTGCGGCGCCTGCGGCGTCGGCGGCGCCTGCGTCCTCGACGCCTGCGGCCGCGCCGTCGGCGGCTCCTGCGGCTGCGGCTCCTGCGGCTGCGGCGGCTGCGGCGGCGCCGACCTGGGCGCCTGCGGCGCCGACGTCCTTCGCGCCGCCGGCCTATGCGGCGCCGCCGACCTACGCGGCGCCAGCGGCGCCTGCGCCTGTGAAGCCGCCTGCGGCGGCGGCGGGCGATCGCTGGGTGCCGTTCGGTCATCCGTCGGACGCGCGGGCCTACCGCTATCCTCAGCCGCGGGTGGAGGAGGGGGATCGGTCGGAGAAGTTCAGCCGTCGTCGGCAGATCATCGCGGAGCACATGGTGATCAGCCAGGCGGTGTCGCCGCATGTGGTGACGGTGGCGGAGGTGGACATGACGGAGCTGGTGAAGCTGCGTGACGCCCACAAGAAGCGGCTGAAGGAGCAGGGGATCAACGTGACCTTCCTCTCGTTCCTGCTGAAGGCGACGGTGGAGGCGCTGGCCGAGTTCCCGGCGATGAACGCGGTGGTGGGCGACGGCGAGATCATCTACAAGGGCCGGATCAACCTGGGCTGCGCGGTGGAGACGCCTGCGGGGCTGGTGGTGCCGGTGATCCGCAACGCGGCGGACTACAACCTGATCGGGCTCTCCAAGACGCTGGATCGGCTGGCGAAGAAGGCGCGGGACAACGCGCTGGATCCGGACGACATCAGCGGCGGGACCTTCACGGTGTCGAACCCGGGGTTGAAGGGGAACCTCTACGGCGGCGCGATCATCAACCAGCCGCAGGTGGGCATCCTGCGGATGGGCGAGATCAAGAAGCGGCCGATGGTGCTGGAGCGGGACGGCAACGACGTCATCGCGATCCGCCACATGATGTACCTGGCGCTGAGCTACGATCACCGCATCATCGACGGGGTGACGGGCAACGCGTTCCTCTATCGCGTCCGCGAGCTGATGGAGGCTGCGGCGTTCTCGCTCTGAGGTGTCCATGACGCTCCCGACCGCGCGCGAGCTGGCGGCTCAACACCTGGCCCAGGGGGATGGGCTGGGGTGGTTTGAGGCGCTCTATGCTGGGGTGGGCGATCAGCTCCAGGCGATCCCGTGGGCTGATCTCCACCCCAACCCGCACCTCCTGGGGCTCCTGGCGTCGCCGCCTGTGCCGCTCCCGGCGGGGCGGCGGGCGCTGGTGGTGGGCTGCGGGCTGGGGGATGACGCCGCGGCGCTGGCGGCGGCGGGCTGGGATGTGACGGCCTTCGATCTCTCTCCGACGGCGGTGTCCTGGGCGGCGCGTCGCTTCCCTGCGGCGGGGGTGCGCTGGGCGGTCTTCGACGCCACGGCGGAGCTGCCTGCGCCGTGGCGCGGGGGCTTTGATGTGATCTTTGAGGCGTATACGCTCCAGGCGATCCCGCCGGAGCCTCGGGCGCAGGCGCTCCGGGCCATCGCGCAGGGGGTGGCGCCGGGGGGACAGCTCTGGATCGTCTGTCGGGGGCGCGACGTGGCGGACGAGCTGCCGCCGCTGCCGCCCTGGCCGCTGACCTGCGAGGATCTCCAGCCTGCTGCGGAGGCGGGGCTGACCTGCCTCCACCGGGAGGACGGCCTCGATCCCCACGAGGAGGCGCCGGTGCGTCGCTTCGTGGAGGTGTGGTCCCGAGGTGGGGAGAGGTGAATGGGGTCCAGGGGGAGCTTCCCCCAGCCGCCGGGGGCCACCCCGAACCCCACCAAAAAAAACACAAAAATATATATAAATAATAGGGGTTTTTTTTTGTGGG
>CAUJGC010000245.1 GCA_963169075.1 Myxococcota bacterium | reverse complement strand
CGGGCGGCGGCGACGGCGCGAGGTGAGAGGCCCTGGCCGTGCTCCCAGATCGCCGCCTCGCAGAGCAGCGCCGCCGCGTAGGTGCGGTAGAGGGAGAGGGCGAAGCCGCGCGCCCCGGCCTGCACCTCCTCGTCCGGGCGCTTCGCCAGGGAGGACGCGAACCCGGTCAGCTTCGCTGCGGCGGCGCGGACCTCGCGGGCCACGGGCTCAGCAGGCGTCCCCTCGGCGCCGTCCATACGTTTATGCAGATCATGCATAAACGGAGCGAAGACCCCCTCGCGGGCCATCGCCCGCAGGGCGTCCAGGCTGAGGATGTTGGTGGTGCCCTCCCAGATCGGGAGGACCTGGGCGTCGCGGAGGAGCACGGGGACGCCGGTGTCTTCGACGTAGCCAGCGCCGCCGTAGGACTCCAGCGTCTCGGAGGCCAGGGCCACGACCTGCTTGCCGGTGCCCAGCTTCGCCAGGGGCGTCAGGAGGCGCCAGGTGGCGTGCTCCAGCTCGGTGGCCTCCCCGGCCTCGACCTTGCCGAGCAGCTCCGCGAGGCGGACGCCGATGGCCAGGGCGGCCTCGTACTCGACCTGGAGGTTGGCGAGGGTCTCGCGGTGGAGGGGCAGGTCCATCAGGCGGGCGCCGAAGGCCTCGCGGACCTGGGCGTAGGCCCGCGCGAGCTGGACGCCGCGGGCCATGAAGGAGGTGGCGGCGTTGGTGTTGTAGTAGCGCGCGATGTTGAGCACCGTGGCGATCTTCTTCAGGCCGCCCTCCAGCTCCCCGACAGGCCGGGCCACGGCGCCGAGGAGGTCCAGCTCGGCGGTGGGCAGGGCCTTGGAGCCCAGCTTGTCCTTGAGGCGCCGGACGTGGATGTTGTTCAGCGTCCCGTCCTCGCCCCAGGGCTCCAGGTAGAACATCGCCAGCGCGCGCGAGCCCTCGCCTGCCCCCTCGGGGCGCGCCAGGGTGAGCGTACACTGGGAGGTCGTGGCGGAGGTGAACCACTTGGTGCCGGTGAGGCGCCAGGTGCCGTCCGGGTCGCGCCGCGCGACGGTGGAGGAGCGGCTGACGTCGGAGCCGCCCTCCTTCTCGGTCATCCACTGGCCGCTGGTCCACGCCTGGGCGGGGTCGCGGCTGGTGAGGTGGGCGATGGCGCGGCGGGCCCAGGGCTCCTCGGGGGCGTAGCGCTTGAGGGCGGTCACGGCGCCGTCGGTCATCGCCAGCGGGCAGGCCACGAAGGCCGACGAGGCGCTGAAGAGGTGCAGGAGGGCGAAGTGGTGCAGGCGGGAGCGCCAGCCGTGGCGCGCGGCGTGCGGGGTGTCGATGATCCCGCTGGTGGCGGCGAGCTTCGCGATCTCCTGCCAGCCCACGCTGAGCTGGATGTGGTCGATGCGGCGGCCCCAGGGGTCGTAGGGGGTGAGGGTGGGCGGGTGCGTCTCGGCCTGGCGCGCCCAGGCGAGCATGGGGCCTGCGGCCTGGGCGCCCATGGCGTCCAGCTCGGGGGTGACGTCGCGGAGGGTGTCCGCGTCCATCAGGCGCTGGAGGTGGCGCTGCAAGCCGACGTCGGCGCGCCAGGTGTTCTCAAGCTGAGGCGAGGTCTGGTGGAAGGCGGCGGTCATGGCTGCTGCTCCTGGGCGGGTGTCTCGACGCTCTGGACGCGCTTCTTGAGCTGAAAGAGGAGGTTGAGGGCCTCCAGCGGGGTGGTCGTCTCCAGGGAGAGGCCCTTGATCGCCTCCAGCGCCTCGCGGAGCGCAGGGTGCAGCGGCGCAGGCGCGGGGGCGGGCGCAGGTGCGGGCGTGGGCGCAGGCGCGGCGGCGATGGCGGCGATGTTGCGGGCGGAGCCTGCGGCGCGTGCGGCCTGCTGCTTGGAGGCGGCGGGGTTGAGGGCGAGGAGGGAGAGCTGCGGCGAGTCGGGGGCGGGCTTGGGCTGGGGGCCGCCGGAGGCGCCGTGGCGTCCGATGAGGGAGGCGCCGCCTTCGTCATGGGAGGCGGCTTCGAGGTTGGCGAGGATCTCCTTGGCGCGATCGACGACGTGGTCGGGGAGCCCGGCGAGCCGCCCGACCTGGATGCCGTAGGAGCGGTTGGCGGGGCCCGGGACGAGCTTGCGGAGGAAGATGATGTCGTCGTTCCACTCTTTGACGGCGATGTTGAAGTTGCGGACGCCGGGGTGGGTGTTGGGCAGCTCGGTGAGCTCGTGGTAGTGGGTGGCGAAGAGGGTCTTGGCGCCGACCTCGTCGTGGAGGAACTCCGCGACAGACCAGGCGATGGAGAGGCCGTCGTAGGTGCTGGTGCCGCGCCCGATCTCGTCGAGGATGATGAGGCTCTTGCTGGTGGCGTTGCGGAGGATGTGGGCGGTCTCGGTCATCTCGACCATGAAGGTGGACTGACCTTTCGCGAGGTTGTCGGAGGCGCCGACGCGGCTGAAGATCTTGTCCACGACGCCGATCCGGGCGGAGGCGGCGGGGACGAAGGAGCCCATCTGGGCCATGAGGGTGATGAGGGCGACCTGTCGGATGACGGTGCTCTTACCGGCCATGTTGGGGCCGGTGATGATCATGAGCTGGTTCTCTTTGCAGTCGAGGTGGACGCTGTTGGGGACGAAGCGGCCGTCCTGGAGGGTGTGCTCGACGACGGGGTGGCGGCCCTCGTGGATGATGATCTCGGGGCCGTCGTGGATCTCGGGGCGCGCGTAGCCGTGGGTGTGGGCCAGCAAGGCGAGGGTGGTGAGGACGTCGAGGGTGGAGAGCATGTAGGCGATGTGGCGGAGGCGGGCGACGTAGGTGGCGGCGGTGGCGCGCAGCTCTTCGAAGAGCTGGTACTCCAGCTCGACGCGGCGGTCCTCGGCGTTGAGGACCTTGTCCTCGTACTCCTTGAGGTCGAGGGTGTAGAAGCGCTCGGCGTTGGCGAGGGTCTGCTTGCGGAGGTAGTCGTCGGGGACTTTGTCGAAATTTGCCCTGGTTATCTCTATGAAATAACCAAAAACTTTATTGTATTTTACCTTGAGGCTGGAGATGCCGGTGCGCTCGCGCTCGCGGGCCTCGTAGCGGAGGATCCAGTCTTTGCCGTGCTCGGAGATCTCGATGAGGTCGTCCAGCTCGGGGTGGTAGCCGCGTCGGATGAGGCCGCCTTCGCGGAGGTGCGTGGGGGGTTCGTCCGCGATGGCGCGGGCGATGAGGTCGCAGAGCTCTTCGCAGGGGTCGAGGCGGTCGGAGACGATGCGGAGCAGCTCGGAGCGGGCGTCGAGGAGGACCTCGCGGACGCGGGGGATGACGGCGAGGCTGGCCTTGAGCTGGAGGAGGTCACGGGCGTTGGCGAGGCCGCTGGTGACGCGTCCGGTGAGGCGCTCGATGTCGTAGGTCTGTCCGAGGAGATCGCGGAGGTGTTCGCGGGCGCCGAGGTTGTCCTTGAGCTCTCCGACGGCGTCGAGGCGTCGCTGGATGCGCGCGGCGTTGACGAGGGGGTATTGGAGCCAGGAGCGGAGGCGCCTGGCGCCCATGGCGGTGGCGGTCTGGTCGAGGGTGTTGAGGAGGCTGCCGACCTTGCGGCCGCCCATGAGCGTCTCGGTGAGCTCGAGGTTGGCGCGGGTGCTCTCGTCGAGGATGAGGAAGTCCTTGACCTGGTAGGGTTGGAGCTGGGTGATGTGGGCGGAGACGCCGCGCTGGGCGTAGATGAGATAGGCGAGGACGCCTGCGACGGCGCGGCGTGGTCCTTCGGGCTGGGCGAAGTGGGCGTGGTCGATGGCCTGGAAGAAGGAGGCGGCGGTGGCGGGCTCGATCCAGTGGGTCTCCTGGACCTTATCGGAGTCGAGGGCGTCGCCGCCCTCGATCCTGGCGAGGGTGGTCTGGGGGTCGAAGCCAGCGGGGTCGGTGACGCGGAGGTGGACGCCGGGGAGGCGGCGCTCGATCTCGGCGAAGACGGCCTCTTCGCCGCGCGGGACGACGACCTCGCGCGGGGCGACGCGGCCCAGCTCGGAGAGCAGCTCGCCGGTGTCTTGCAGCTCGGTGGCCTGGAAGTCGCCGGTGGAGGCGTCGAGGTAGGCGAGGCCGAAGCGGAGGTCCTTCTTTCCGGGGGCGAGGCAGACGGCGGCGAGGTAGTTGTGTGCGCGTGCGTCGAGGCTCTCGGCGTCGAGGACGGTGCCAGGGGTGATGACGCGGGTGACGCCGCGTCGGACGAGGCCCTTGGTGGCCTTGGGGTCTTCGAGCTGCTCGCAGATGGCGACGGTGAGGCCGCGTTCGAGGAGCTTGGCGATGTAGCCCTCGCAGGCGAAGTGGGGGACGCCCGCCATGGGGATCTCGTCGGGCTCGCCTTTGTTGCGCGCGGTGAGGGTGAGGCCGACCTCGCGCGCGGCGGTGACGGCGTCCTCGAAGAACATCTCGTAGAAGTCGCCCATCCTGAAGAAGAGGAGCGCGTCTGGATAGTGCTGTTTTGCATCCAGATATTGCTCCATCATCGGGGTGATCTTCATGATTTCTCTCTCCCGCTGGCTCAAGCTCAAGGGCGCCCCGAGGCGTGGTTGTCAGGGCGCCAGGTGGTATAGCGCGCCGCGCCGCATCGTACCACCTGAACACGCATATAGCAAGCCTCTTCCCTAGAAGGGGATCTCTTCGTCGGGGAGGTCGAGGGGGGGCGGCGAGGCGAGGAGGGTGCGCTGGAGCAGCTCGCGTGCGACGAGGTCGTCGATGAGGGAGGAGCGTCGCTTGTGTCCGATGAAGAGGAGGCGCTCGCGCGCGCGGCTGCAGGCGACGTAGAGCTCGCGGCGTCCGTGGGCGGTGGCGGGGAAGGCGGCGGGGTCGGGTTCGAAGAGGATGACGGAGTCGAACTCGAGGCCCTTGATCTGGCGTCGGGTGGAGAGGGTGACGCCGGGGTCGAAGGAGAAGGTGTCGTTGTGTCCGAGGCGGAGTGCGGCGCGCTGGGGTTCGGGGAGGCGTCGCTGGAGGCTGGCGAGGGTCTGCGCGGCCTCGGTCTTGTTGCGGCAGACGACGCAGTGGTGTGCGTCGGGGTGGAGGCGGAGGGCGTCGAGGAGGCGCGAGGCGAGGGTGTCGAGGGTGTGCTCGGCGTCGGCGCAGACGAGATCGAGGGGCAGCTCGCCGGGTCGCGCGGGCTCGGGGGTGGGGTCGTCGGTGAGGGTGTCGGTGAGGCGCATGATGGGGGCGGTGGAGCGGTGTCCGACGGTGAGCTGGGCGACCTGCATGCCGCCGAAGCCCAGCTCGGCGGCGATGGCGTCCCAGCCGAGGAAGTCGACGCCGGGGACGATCTTCTGGTTGATGTCTCCGACGATGGTGACGCCGGCGCGGGTCTGGACGGACTCCAGGAGGACCTTGAGGGCGACGGCGCCGAAGTCCTGGGCCTCGTCGATGACGAGGTGATCGTAGCGGAAGGCCTCCTCTTCGCTGCGGATGGGGAGGCCGCCGTTCTTGACCTGGATGATGCGGAGGAGGAGGGCGAGGTCGTCGAACTCGACGCGGCGCCCGACCTCGGCGCGGCGGGGATCGACGCGCTGGAGGTGGCGTTGGTAGTCGGTGAGGGCGTCGATGTCGCGGTGGGGCTGCTCGGGGAGGTTGGCGCGGAGGAGGTCGGGGTCGGTGAGGAGGGCGTGGAGGTCCTCCTTGTAGCGCTGCATCCGGCGGGCGGCGTTGTTGTAGAGCCTGGCGAGGGGCTCGGCCAGGGGGTCGCCGGGGTGATCGCGGCGTCGCTCCAGGGCCTCGCGGCGGAGGGCGAGGAGGCGCTGGAGGACGGGGCGGTCATCGCTCTGGAAGCGTCGGAGGCCGTCGAGGTGTCCGAGCTGGGTGAGCTGGTCCCGGAGCCAGGCGAGCATGCGCTGGGTCTGGGCGTCCACATAGGCGTCTACGGCGCGGAGCATACCGAGGTGGGCCTTGAGGCGCGCGGCGGCGGCCTGTCCGGGGTGCTTGAAGGAGACGACCTCCAGCTCGCCCTTGTAGACGGCGCGGATGGTCTTGAGGGCCCAGCCGTGGAAGGTCTCGACGTGGGCCTTCTCCAGGCCGAGGGGCTTGAGCATGGTGTCTACGAAGGCGCAGAGGGCGCGGTTGAACATGACGACGAGGACGCGGTCTACGGCGACCTGGGCGGGGGCGTCGTCGTCCTCGGGTGTGGCGAGCCAGGAGACGCGGTGGAGGGCGACGGTGGTCTTGCCGGAGCCGGCCTTGCCCTGGATGATGAGGGGTCGGTCGAGGGCGGAGGCGATGAGGCGGTACTGGGCGGGGGTGATGTAGGCGAAGATGTCCCCCAGGCTGCGGTGGGCGCGGGCGCCGGGGGCGGCGTCCTGGGGGGCGGGAGCGGCGGTCGGGTCGGGAGCGGAGGGCGGCGCCGCCAGGAGATCGACGAAGCCGAGGCGCGGGTCGCGGCGGAGGAGCATGGCGCCCTGGCGGTCCTCCCAGCGGGCGCCCTCCAGCTCGCCGCGGACCAGCTCCAGGCGGGCCTTGGCGACGACCTCGCCTTCCAGGAGGGCGTCGCCGCCGGGGCGATCGTAGTCATCGCCGGGCTCCAGCTCGTAGAAGAGGCGTCCCAGGGCGTGGCGCCAGCCGACGATGTCCAGCTCGGGGAGGTGGGCGCGGCCGATGTAGAAGGTGCGGTCGAGGCCCTCCTCTTCGAGGCGGAGGACGCCGAAGAAGGCGCCGTGGCGGCGCAGCTCCTCCAGGGCTTCGAGCTTGGACTGGGCGATCTGGCGGCCGGCCTGGGTGCTGGGGCCGCGGAGGGCGCTCTGCCAGCGCTCCTGGGCGCGGGGGATGGCGCGGCGGGTGTCGTTGACCTCGGCGTCGAGCCGGGCGCCGACGGCGGCGGGGTCACGTTCGGGTTGTTGCGGCATGGTGTCCTCCTCGGGCAGCCTGGCGTCGGTGAGGATGGGGTCGGGAGTGGCACGTAGCGTGCCGGCGCGACCAGGGGTTGCGCGAGCGCGGCGGGATGCCTACCTTCGCGGCCGTCCTGGGGTGCCCGCCTGTGCGATGCCCGGAGCATTTTGCCATGATCACGACGACGCTCAAGAGCGCTCTAGACGAAGATATCTGCCTTCACCTCCAACCCGTCAACCACAAGGGGTCCTACATCTGCGAGTGTGGGGCGGCCAGCGGGTTGACGGTGAAGGAGTGCCGCGACGTGTGGGCGATCTTCATCTCTCACGCGCACATCGATCACTTCTGTAACTTTGACGGGATCTTCCGTCATCAGCTGGCCGTGGGCCGCCGGGTGGTCGTGTGCGGCCCGCCGGGCATCGCCCAGCAGGTCCACCGCAAGCTGGCGGCCTACACCTGGAACCTGAGCTTTGATGAGCAAGCCGTCTATTACGAGGTGCGCGAGATCGAGGCGGCGGGTCAGGTGCAGCGCTACACGCTCCGCGTGCCCGCCTGGGAGCCGATCCCCAGCGGGCGCCTGGAGGGCGAGGCGATCTACGAAGACGCCGGGGTGCGGGTGCGCTACGCGCTGCTGGATCACGGCACGCCGACGGTGGCGTGGCTCTTCGAGGAGCCGTCCCGGCTCAAGATCGAGGGCTTCCCCTACCGGCCGGGGCCGTGGATCGCGGCGTTGAAGGCGGCGTGGCAGCGGGATCGGGAGGATGTGGAGGTGGACGTGCATGGGGAGGTGAAGCGCTCCAGCGAGCTCTTCGCCTACCTGCGGGAGGAGCCGGGCTATCGGGTCGGCGTGGTCATGGATCACGCCCGGCACGAGGAGAACCACGCCCGGATCGCCGCGCTCTGCCAGGGCGCGGACCAGCTCTACATCGAGTGCTACTACGCCGACGAGGACCACGCCCTCGCGGACGCCAACGCGCACAGCACGGCGACGCGCTCCGGCGTGGCGGCGCGCCTCGCGGGGGTGCGGGAGGCGATCCCGGTGCACTTCTCCAGGCGCTACAACGGGGAGGTGGCGGCGATCCGCGAGGCGTTCCTGCGGGCGTTTCATGGCGAGGAAGGATAGAGGGGGGTTCGGGGGGGAGCTTCCCCCCCGGCCGCCGGAGGCACCCAGCCCCCCACCTTGACGCTACGGCGCAGGCAGGGTGAGGTACCAGGCGTTGCGGGTCCAGGCGTTCCAACGGCTGCGCGAGCGCAGATCGTTGAGATATTCGTGCTGATTATAATCAAAGTTCGATATATTGGCGCCCGTGATGATCATGTAGAGCGGGGTGGTCACGCCGTAGGGGTTGGGGCGATCCTCGAAGGGGAGCGCCGAGAAGTCCGGGAAGGTGGGGAGCTGGAACCAGGTCTGGTTGCCCGGGATCGTGATCTCCCAGATCTGGGTGCTGGGGAGCTGGTAGAGCTGGATCTGCCAGAAGTCCGGCAGGTTGAGGGTCGAGGGCTGGAAGGCGACGTAGCCGTCCGGGGCGATCCCGTTGGCCTCGGGGACCAGCGGGCGCGGGACCGCGGGGAGCGTCGGGAGGACCACCAGCCCGCTCACCTCCGTCACGCCGTCCAGCCAGGCGATGGCGTAGGGGGAGGTGCCGTTGGTGTAGGAGCCGCCCTGGAAGGTGTAGGTCGCGTCCGCCAGCGGCCCCTCCAGCGGCGCCTGATGGATGGCCGCGATGGAGGAGTCCGTGCCCTCCGCGAAGTCCCAGCCGCCGAAGACGCCCTCGAAGCCGAGGTCCACCCAGGGGGTGACGCGGTTGAGGTTGGGGCCGTTCACCATATCCAGGGCCGCGCCGTTGAGCTTGAAGGTGATGACCTGATCGAGGTCGTGCTCCAGCTCCAGGTTGACCGTGTAGGTCTGATCCTGGGAGACGAAGAGGTAGCGGGCGATGCCGTAGGCGTAGGGGGTGAACTTGCCCGTGCGGTCGTTGATGAGGCCGCCGACCGCGATCACCGCGACGTCCCCGACGCGAGAGATGAGCGTGTAGGTGCGGTCCCCGTTGGGGTCCACCACGTTGCCCTGCCCCGGCCAGGGGTTGGCGATGCCGGGCGACTCACGGGTCGTCTCGACGATGATGATCTGGCGCTCGTCCGGGCCCGGCTGGGCGATCTTCTGGAAGCCGCTGACCTGCCCCGTGATGGTCGCCAGCGGCAGCGAGCCGCCGCCGCCGCCGCCCTGGGGCGGGACCGTGGGGAAGAGGATGAGGGTGATGTTCTCCGCGTCCACCGACTGCACCGACGCGGAGCTGTGGAGCGGCGCCGCCGCCGAGACCAGCTGCTCGCCCAGCACGTCCGGCCCCGAGAAGGTGATGAGGCCGTTGGCGTCGGTGAAGCCCTGGTAGGGGGTGGCGCGCTCGGTGGAGAGCATCACGAAGGCGCCCTCCACCGGGGAGCCCTGGGCGGAGAAGACCGAGACGTTGACCGCGCCGTCGATCTCGTCCCCCCAGGCGCCGCCGAAGCGGCTGGCCGGGTTGTAGTAGAGGTAGCGCTGAGGCGCGGCGTACTCGACGCCGTCCGCGACCACCTTGACGTCTACGGCGCCCTCGCGGCCGGGCGGGGTGGTGCAGATGAGGGTGGCCGGATCGATGATCTGCGGGTCCAGGCAGGTCTCCCGGCCCAGCTTGACCTGGGTCGGGCCGAAGAAGCCCGCGCCGCGGATCGTGAGGAGCGTCCCCCCGGCGATGCTGCCCCGCACCGGGTGGATGCCGGTGACGGCGATGTCGGCGGTGTAGCGGAAGCCCACCTCTTCCCGGAAGGAGAGCGGCCCGTCGGTGACGATGACCGGGGCGAAGCCCAGGCTCCCCGGCGGGGTGGTCATGCGGGCGCGGGTGGCGCTCTCCAGCTGGAGGTCCGTCACCTCCAGCGGACCGATGAAGAAGCGCGAGGTGGGCGTGAAGCCCTCCCCCGCGACGAGGATGCGGGTCCCCCCGGAGGTCGGGCCCTCAAAGGGCGAGACGCCCGCGATGGAGAGCGCCGGGAGGTAGGTGTAGGCCGCTGGCAGCGTGGCCGCGCCCGAGGCCGCGCGGACCTCCACGTCCACGATCCCCGGCGCCCCCGGCGGGGTGCGGACCCGGAGCGCCCGGTCGTTGATCTCGATGAGCGAGGCGCGGACGCCGCCGAAGGTCACCTCCAGGCCGTCCTGATCCAGATCGAAGCCGTGGATGACGACCTCCTGGCCGCCGCCGGGCGGGCCCTCGTCGGGGAGGACCGCGTAGACCTCCAGCCCTGTCGGGTCCGCCTCCAGATAGCGGTAGGCGCCGAGGAGGCCCGACGCGCCGTTGACGCCCAGGACCTCGACGTTGACCGGCCCCGGCAGGTTGGCCGGGACCAGGACCTCCAGGCGGCTGGGGGTCGCGCTCTGCACGGCGGCCTCCAGGCCGCCGAAGCGCACGACGTCATCCGGGGTGAAGCCCTGCCCCGTCAGCGCCACGAGGTTCCCACCCGCGGTCGGCCCCGCCGCCGGGATGACCTGCTCCAGGCGCGCCGCCGCGTAGTAGGTGACGCCGCCCTCCAGGACCGCCGCGTCCTCGGGGCGTGTGACCCGGACATCAACGGGCTCGGCGCGGGGATAGGGCGGCGTAAAGGCGCGCAACGTCTGGGGATCGATGACCTCCAGCGCGATGGCGCTGCGCCCGCCGAAGCTCACCTGCACCCCCTCCGAGAAGGCCTCGCCGCGGATCTCCACCAGGGTGCCGCCGTCCAGCGTGGAGCGGTCGGGGGTGACGGAGGTGATCGCCAGCGGCGCGTAGTAGGTGAAGCCGCCGACCAGCGTGTCCTCCAGCGCGCCCGCCAGGATCTTGACGTCTGCCGCGCCCGCGACGCCGGGCGGCGTGGTGGCGATGATCGTCTCCGGGCTGAGCTGCCGCACCTGCGTCGCCAGCCGTCCGCCGATCTGCACCACCGGCTCGACGACCTCGCCGTCGAGCCCGATGAAGATCTCGGTGCCGCCCTGGAGCGGGCCGCTGGGCGGCTCCACCGAGAGGATGCGGAGGTAGGGATCTTCGGGCGCGTCAGGTTCGGCGTCGGGCTCCGCCGCCGCGTCAGGCTCGACGGCGGTGTCCGGGCCGACGTCTCGCGGGGGGGCGGCGTCGGGCTCCTCGGCGGCGTCGGGCGCGGCGTCCAACCCCTGGGGCGCGTCGGGCTCCGCCGCCGCGTCTGCCTCCGCCGCGTCGGGCTCCGCTGCGTCAGGGAGGTCAGCGTCCAGCGCAGGGGCGGCGTTGTTCTCCCCCCCTACCGCAGCGGGGCCAGGATCTTCCGCGTCACAACCCTGGGCCAGCGGCCACACCAGGGCCAGGAGGAGCAGGAGCGGCGCGATGAGGCGAGCGGACATGGAGGGGCTCTCCTGGCTCAGCGGAGCCTGATGACCCAGCCGGTCGCTGAGAAGGCCTCCCAGTTATCCAGGCTGAAGTCGTTGAAATTGAAGCGATCGTAGTCGAACGTGAAGGCCCGCGCGGCGTAGACCGTCATGAAGAGCTGGCCGCCCACCAGCGGATCGGGGCGCTCCTCGGGGGGCAGCTCGGAGAAGTCCGGGAAGGCCGGGAGCTGGAAGTAGGGCTCGTCACCCGGGAGGACGAGGGTCCACACCGGGGTGTTGTCCGGTTTATTGAGCAAAATATAGTAGAAATCCGGCGCAATTCCGTTGGGTTCAAACTCGACGTAGCCGTTCATCACCCGCCCGTTGTCGGCGGGGTTGAGCGGGAGGGGGACGCCGACCAGCTGCGGCAGCTCCACCAGGCTCTGCACCTGAGGCACGCCGCGGAGCAAGGCGAGGCTGTAGGGGAGGTCGCCGTTGGTCCAGGCGCCGCCGAGGAAGGTGTAGGTCACCCCCTCCAGCTCGCCCTGAAGGCGAGGCTGGTGGAGGGCGGTGACGAACTCGCCGGGGCCGACGACCTCCTCCAGGAGCTGGAAGACGCCCTCGTAGCCGAAGTCCAGGTAGGAGAGGACGCGGTTCTCGTTGGGGCCGTTGGGGCCGCGCGGCGCGTCGCGGAGCTTGAAGGTCGTGCTCTGGTTGAGGGGGATGTCCATGTCGAGGTTCACGGTGTAGGTCTGATCCTGCGCCACGAAGAGCCCGCGGTGGACGTCCATGTAATAGGGCGTGAAGGTGTCGGTCTGGTTGTTGTAGAGCCCCGCGATCCCGATGACCGCGACGTCCCCCACCCGCGAGGTCAAGGTGTACTCGCCGTTGCCGAGGACCACGTTGCCGTTGCCCGGCGGAGGGTTGCCCTCGAAGAGGCCCGGCTGGGTGGTGTAGACCAGGGCCAGCTCGAACTCGTTGGGCCCCGGCTCGGCCACCTTGTCCACCCCCGTGATGCGCCCGCGGATCGTCCCAAGCGGCGGCCCCCCCGGCGGCGGGCCCTCGCCGTCCAGCGGCGAGAGGAAGACGGTGACGTTCTCGGCGTTGAAGGACTGGACGGTGGCGGAGCTGTGGCCTGCCGCCACCGCGGTCACCGTCTGCTCGCCGCGGAGATCCTCGCCGGAGAAGGTCACCTGGCCCTGGGCGTTGGTGTAGCCGCGCCAGGGGGTGTCCTGATCCACGCTGAGGGTCACGTAGGCGCCCTCCACCGGGGCCAGGCCCGTGTTGAGGACGGTGACGTTGACGGCGCCGGTGATGGCGTCGCCCCAGACGCCGCCGAACGCTGTCCCGGGGTTGTAGAAGGTGAAGCGGTCGGGCGAGCGCACCGGGCCGTCTCCGAAGTCCAGCGTGATGTCCACCGTCCCCTCCCGCGCGGGCGGCGCCCGGACGACGAGGGTCGCCGCGTCGACGCGCTGGACCTCGGCGGCGAGGGTGCTCCCGAAGCGGACGACAGGAGGGGCGGCGAAGCCGCGGCCGCGGATGCTCACGAGGGTGCCCCCGGCGACGCTGCCGCGCCCCGGCGAGGAGCCCCAGACCTCGATGGGCGCGACCCAGGTGTAGCCCTGGGGGAGGAGGGCGCGGGCTTCGCCCTGGTCGCGGATGACCTCGACGTCGGCGGGGCCTGCGGAGCCCTCGGGGACGCGGACGCGGAGGGTGGTGGGGGTGACGTCGAGCACCTCGGCCTCCAGGCCCGCGAAGCGGGCGCTGAGGTCGCCGGTGAAGCCGGTCCCCTGGAGGGTGACGACGTTGCCGCCTTCGGCGGGGCCGGAGGCGGGGGAGACGCCGGTGAGGGTGACGTCCTCGACGTAGCGCCAGGCGTCGTCCAGCGAGGCGGCGCGCTCGCCGGCCTGAAGCTCCAGCGCGGCGAGGCCGACGGCGCCGGGTGGGGTGACGGCCAGGAGGGAGGTGGGGCTGCGGCGCTCGATCTGGAGCGGGCCGCCGCCGAGGGTGGCGACCAGGGCCGGATCATCCAGCCCCGCGCCCACCACCGTGACGCGGGTGCCGCCCGAGGCCGGGCCGCGTCCGGGGAGGATGGCCTCGACCTGGAGGGCGTCCGGCGCGGCGTCGCGGTAGAGGTAGCCCGCCACCAGGCCGGAGGTGCCGCTGGCGTTGGAGAGGGCCACGTTGGCGAAGCCCGGCGCCCCCGGGGGCGCCACGAAGCGCACCTCCTGGGAGCTGACCACCGACACCGACGGCGACTCGATGCCGCCCACCGAGACGCGGGTGTCGGGGGTGAAGCCGCGGCCGTAGGCCTGGACGACGTTGCCGCCTGCGGTGGGGCCCGCCGCGGGGAAGAGGCGCTCCAGGAGGACCGGCGCGACGTACTCGACGCCGCCGACCAGGGTCGCGGTGGTGTTGCGGTTGGTCACCCGGACGTCGGCCAGGCCCTCCTCGCCTGGCGGGAGGAGGACCTCCAGCTCGTCGGAGCCGAGGAAGCGCACCCCGCTGGCCGAGCGCCCCCCCACCGTCACCTGCACGTCAGGATCGAAGCCCTCGCCGCGGACCCGCGCCACGACGCCGCCCTCGGTGGAGACGCGACGCGGCGAGACGGAGGTGATCTCCAGGGGGAGGAAGTAGACGAAGCCGCCCGGGAGGAGGTCCTCCCCGAGCGCGTTGACGACCTTGACCGTGGCCGGGCCTTCGAGGCCCGGCGGCGTCAGGCCGGCCATCTGCGTCGCGCTGACCCAGGTGAGGCGCTGCACCGGCCTGGAGCCGATGGAGATGGTGGTCTGCTCCGTGAAGCCCGTCCCCACGAAGAGGATCGGCGTGTCGCCGTGGACGCTGCCCCGCGCCGGGGAGAGCTCGATCAGGAGCGGTCCCTGCTCGGGGGCCTCGGCGTCCACCTGGGCGTCGATCCCGGTGTCCGGGCGCGGGCCGGTGTCGGCCGTGACGTCCGGAGCGGCGTCGGCGCCGGTGTCCTGGGGCTCGGGTGGAGCGTCCGGGGCGACGTCGCCGGGGGAGGCGTCGCTGTCGCTCGTGTCGCTCGCAGCGTCCGCGGCAGCGTCGTCTGGCGACGCATCCTCGCCGCTGGCGCCCGCGTCCTCCAGCGCGTCGCCCGGCGGGGGCGTCGTGCGGGCGTCGTCCGAGCAGGCCGCCAGCGCCAGGAGGAGGAGCACCCCTGCGCCGAAGGCGCAGCGCGTCAGCGTGTGGATGCGAAGTGGGCTCGGTGTGGGGCGCTCCATGACGTGCTCCGGCCTCGCGCAGCGCGCTCGGCGCTGCGCGGCTCTCTTGAGGTGATGTCGTCAGGCCTCCATCCGGTGCGCCACAGGTCTCTGGACAGCGGCGACG